>JBEKNX010000268.1:0-6693 GCA_049522375.1 Acidimicrobiales bacterium
AGAAGCACCGCATCGAGGACGCCGTTTCGGCTACCAAGGCGGCCATCGAGGAGGGCATCGTGCCCGGCGGTGGTGTGGCCCTGCTGCGTAGCCGGGCCGCCGTGGACGCGCTGACCAAGACCCTCACCGGCGACGAAGCGACCGGTGCTTCCATCGTCAGCAAGGCCCTCGAGGAGCCCTTGCGCTGGATCGCCATCAACGCCGGGTTCGAAGGTGCCGTCATCGTCGAGCACGCCGAGCGGGAAACGGGCAACATCGGCTACAACGCGCTGACGGGCGAGTTCGAGGACCTGGTCAAGGCGGGCGTGATCGACCCCGCCAAGGTCACCCGCTCCGCGCTGCAAAACGCCGCCTCCGTTGCGGCTCTCCTGCTCACGACCGAGGCGACCGTCGCTGACAAGCCCGAGGACGACAAGGCTCCCGCCGGTGCCGGCGCCGGCCGGGGCGGCGGCATGGGGATGATGTAGCCCCAGCTCTGTCCAAGTTGTTCCTGTTCACGATGGGCCCGGCGCAATGCCGGGCCCATTCTCCTTGTCCTGGGAAACCTTCCTTAACCTCTAAAGTGTCTTAACCCCGTGACGAAGACCCCTCCCAAGCACGCCGGTGAGCCGGCGGACCACCCCCCCAAACCGGCGGGAGCCCCCCGGGCGCGGCTCAAGCGGCGTTGGCCTCGTCGCACTCTCATCAGCGCGAACGGGGTCGTTTTTCTGTGCCTGGTCGCCATGGCGTCGGCTTACGGCTACGTCCGGTACGAGATCGGCTCCATCGTCACCGCCCCCGGTGGGGACCTGACCCCGCCCGGCTTCTACGCCGGAGGGGCCGGGGCCGCCCCTCAGGTGGGGGCCTCGGACGCGGACGGTCTGCAACCCGAGAACATCTTGCTCATCGGCAATGAGACCAGACAGGGCCTCACCCTGCAGGAGCAGCAGCAGTTCGGCTCCTCGATCACCTACTCGGGGACACTGGCCGACATCATGATGGTCCTGCACCTGGACCCGGCCAACCGCACTGCTTCGGTCTTGTCCATCCCGCGCGACCTGTTCTCCCCGATGCCGGCAGGGAGCCCCGTCGGCCCCTACCAGAAAATGGACGCCGCCCTGAACGACGGGGCGCAAGGGCCCGACAACCTGGTAAACGCCGTACAGGAAGATCTCGGTATCCCCATCAACCACTTCGTGGAGCTCAATTTCAACGGTTTCATAAACAGCGTCAACGCGTTGGGTGGCATCAACGTCTATTTCCCCGACCCTGTTTTTGACGCCGACTCGTTGCTGTACATCCCCACCGCCGGGTGCCATCATCTAAACGGGTTTTACGCTCTGACCCTGGTGCGGGCGCGGCACCTTCAGTACGACCCTCCGGGTGACACCGAGCCACGGCAGGACTGGCCTTACGACCCCGAGTCCGACCTCGCTCGCATCATGAGGACCCATACGTTTATAAAGATCGTCGCCGACACGGCCAAGTCGAAGGGGAAGACCGACCCGGCGACGGCGGTGTCGTTCCTCTCCGCCGTCGTCAAACAGATGACGGTGGACACCGGGCTCAAGAACCAGCTGCTACGCCTCGTCCTGCACTACCGTGACATAAATGTGGCCGCGGTACCGGAGACGACATTGTCCGTCAGTGGCGTCAACGATTATTACTACGGCGGGTACGGGATGGGCGACGTCCTCTTCCCCGTACAACCTGCCGATAATAATGTCATAAAGGCGTGGGATCCGGCGGCGTTCCCCAAGCCCGTAGCCCCCAAATCGGTCAGCGTCGTCAGTATCACCGGCAGCTTTGGCTCTGCCCTGGCTGCCGGCCAAGCGCTCGCCTCGCACGGCCTGAAGGTCAGCACCGAGACCACGGGCACGGTCCCCTCTGACGTCAGCGAGACGCTTGTGCTCTACCACCCGAAGAACGTCGCCGAGGCCTTGTACGTGATGAAGTACCTCTCCGGAGCGGTCATGATGCAGGTCAGCTCGTCCGTGGCCCCCGGCACCGTGGAGATCGACCTCGGCTCGACCGTCAACGTCGCCGCCAAGCCGCTGCCGACCACCACCACGACCGCGGCCACGACGACCACGGGCTCGACGACCACCACCGCGGCCACGACGACCACGGTTTCCACGACCACGGTTTTCACGACCACGGTCTCCACGACCACGGGTGGCGCCCATGCCACGTCGACCACGCTCCCTACGGGGACCACGACGTCGGTGCCGACGCCCAACGGCCAGCCGGTGAGTTCCGCTTCCGACCAGCAGGAGCCCTGGGATCCCCGGGCCTGCTAGCCACACCGGGGCGCCGTTCCATGGCCCTGCGGGACAGGGGTAGGGCGGGGCCAGGCGCCTCGGTCCCCAGGCAGCGAGCAACTAGTGTGGCGCCGATGGAAGTGCCGACCCCTGACCCGAGCAAGCTCCTCCAGTCCTGGATGGAGTGGGAGCGAGGGGAGGTGACGCCCGGCCGGGTGATGGCCAACATGAAAACCGGCGGCCTGCGTCTATTGCTCGAAGAGCTGTCCAGCGCGGGTGGGGCGCCTCCCGCCGGCCCCGGCGTTGCCCCCCCCGGCCGGGGGGCGGTCCTCCCGGACGCGGCCGGCCCGGGACCGTCGCCTGGCTCCCCGGAGCCGGGTGCGTCCGGGCCTGATGGCGCGCCGGGGACCGTGGGTGGCCAGCCTTCGAGCTGGGCGCCGGTCGTCTGACGGCGTCGGGGTTGGGCAGGGTGCCGGCTCGGATCCCTCGCCCGGACGGAATGCGCCCCGGTACTCCCGCTCCATGGTCCGACCTACCCGAAGGGCGACGTCGCGGCGTCTCGGTTGACGACGTTCGCCGGGCTCTGGCCGCCCGCGCCGGGCGGGGCCAGCCGACCGGGCCACTCGACGTAACGCAGGGCGAGCTGCCCTTCCACGGCGACTCCCGGCCGGCCGCCGTGTTGTGCCTGTTGTTTGACCAGGACGGCGACGCAAACGTGGTCCTCACCCGGCGCGCCGCCCACCTGCCCGCTCACGGGGGTGAGGTCTCCTTCCCCGGTGGTCGCATGCGCCCGGGCGAGCTTCCTCTACAGGCGGCATTGCGGGAGGCCAACGAAGAGGTGGGCCTGCAGCCTGCCACCGTCGAGGTGATCGGCCAGCTCACGCCCCTCACTACCCGGTTCAGCCCCGCCCTGGTGCACTGCTTCGTCTGCCGCTTCGACGGGCCGTACGCCGGCGGGCAGGCTCTCTGCGCCGATAGGTCCGAGGTGGACAGGATCTTCTGGGTGGCCCTGGCCCGGCTGGCCGGCAACGGCGTCTACCACGAGGAGTTCTGGCCCGCCGAGACAGGCGCCGAAGGGCCGGGCGTGGCTACCTTCAGGTCGGTGCCGTTTTTCCAGCTGGAGGAAGACGTCGTCTGGGGTGCCACCGGACGTCTCCTCACCGAGCTGCTAGGCGCCGTTTTGGTCGAGGGGGGCGCAGGAGGCTCTGCGAAAGGTACCCTGGTGGAGTCATGATCTGTCCACGTTGCGGTGTTATGAACAAGTCCGGGCAACCGACGTGCTCCCGTTGCTCGGGCTCGCTCGCCCCCGCGCCCCCGGACGCGCGCCTTCCCCACCCCGTGCTGCCGATCACCAAGCGGGCAGAGGTCATGCTGCGCCGTGCCGGCGGGAGTGGGGGCCCCACCGGAGCGATGAAGGCCTCTCCGGCCGGCCAGGGCATTACCTCAGCCGGCGCCCCGGCACAGTCTGCGCCGGGCCCGGTCCACGCTGAGATATACCTGCTGGCGACCGAGCGGCCGACGGGCCAGCCGGCGCCCCCCGAAGCGCAAGCGGGCCAAACCGAGACCGCCCTGGGGGAACGGCGCGGCCGGATGGCCATCGGTCTGTCTGGAGCCTGAGCACCTCGGCGGCCGGCCGTGGCGGCCGGTTGGAGCGCGTCACGCCAAGAGTTCGCCGGGGGGGCAACCCGGCCCAGGTCCAGGTAGGCGGCATAGACTTGGGCCAAAGCCACCGAGGCGCACGAGAGGTAGGCAACGTGGAAATCGAGATCGGCAAAGGCAAGTCGGGCCGGCGTGCATATGGCTTCGATGACATCGCCATAGTCCCCAGCCGGCGGACCAGGGACCCCGAAGATGTCGACATTTCCTGGGAAATCGATGCTTTCCGCTTCGACCTCCCGCTTATGGGAGCGGCCATGGACGGCGTGATCAGCCCGGCGACGGCCATTGAGATCGGCCAGCTCGGCGGCGTGGGCGTCCTCAACCTCGAGGGTCTGTGGACGCGCTACGACGACCCCGAGCCCTATCTCGAAGAGATCTCCCAGCTGAGCGCCGACAAGGCAACGGCACGGATGCAGCAGATTTACGCCGAGCCCATGAGGGCCGAGCTCGTCACCGCTCGGATCCGGGAGATAAAAGCGGCGGGTGTTGTGGCGTGCGGCTCATTGACCCCGCAGCGCACGGCCCAGTACGCCAAAGCGCTCATCGACGCCGAGCTCGACCTTTTCGTCGTGCAGGGCACCGTGGTCTCCGCCGAGCACGTCTCCAAGACCGTCGAGCCCCTCAACCTCAAGCGTTTCATTCGCGAGTTCGAGATCCCGGTCATCGTCGGCGGGTGCGCGTCTTACCAGGCGGCCCTCCACCTGATGCGTACCGGGGCCGTCGGTGTCCTGGTCGGAGTGGGCCCGGGGCATGCTTGCACGACCCGGGGGGTGCTCGGCATAGGGGTGCCGCAGGCCACGGCGATCGCCGACGCCCGCGCCGCCAGAGCCCAGCACCTGGACGAGACGGGCGTTTATGTGCACGTGATCGCCGACGGCGGGATGGGGACCGGCGGTGACGTGGCCAAGGCCATCGTGTGCGGCGCCGACGCGGTCATGCTCGGTTCCCCCCTGGCCGCGGCGGCCGAGGCTCCCGGCCACGGCTACCACTGGGGGATGGCCACGTTCCATCCGACCCTGCCGCGCGGCGCCCGGGTGAGGACCGAGACCCGGGGCACGCTGCGCGAGGTCCTCATAGGCCCCGCCCATGAAAACGACGGTCGGCTCAACTTGTTCGGGGCGCTCAGGACGTCGATGGCCACCTGTGGCTACGGGAGCCTGAAGGAGTTCCAGAAGGCAGAGGTGATGGTGGCGCCGGCTCTCATGACCGAAGGCAAGTCGCTCCAGCGCTCGCAGCACATCGGGATGGGCCACTAACGGCTCCTACGGTCCCTACCCCCGCTCAGAGATCCGCGGGCGAGGCGCTCCTGGAGGGCCTCAACCCGTCCCAAATACAGGCCGTCACCCATCCGGGCGGCCCTCTGCTGGTCATCGCCGGTGCCGGTTCGGGCAAGACCCGGGTGCTGACGCAGCGGATCGCCTGGCTGGTGCGCGAGAAGGGAATGTCGCCTTTCGCCATCCTCGCCATCACTTTTACCAACAAAGCCGCCGACGAAATGCGCAAGCGCGTGGCGGCGCTGGTGGGGCCCGTGGCCGAGCGCATGTGGGTCTCCACTTTTCATGCCGCCTGCGTGCGTATATTGCGCCGGGAAGGGGCGGCCCTCGGGTACCAGCCGTCCTTTTCCATATACGACCAGGCCGACGCCGTCCGCCTGACCGGATATGTGGTGAGGGAACTCGGGCTGGATATGAAGAAGTTCCCGGCCCGAGCCGTCCATGCGGCAATTTCGGGGGCCAAGAACGAATTACTGGGCGCGGCTGCCTATGCCGAGCGGGCCCGGCGGAGCTCCATTTTCGAGCGGAAGATCGCCGAGGTCTACACGGAGTACCAACGGCGCCTGGTGGCGGCCAACGCCATGGATTTCGACGACTTGCTCGTGCTCGCCGTCCGGCTTTTCCGGGAGCACCCGGACGTGCTCGCCTCGTACCAGGACCGCTTTTCCCATATATTGGTGGACGAGTACCAGGACACCAACCGGGCGCAAAACGAGCTCGTCCTCCAGCTGGCCGGCGCGCACCACGACGTCACGGTGGTGGGTGATTCCGATCAGTCGATCTACGGGTGGCGGGGCGCCGACATAAGGAACATCCTTGAGTTCGAGCGGGCCTTCCCCAATGCCACCGTCGTGGTGCTCGACCAGAATTACCGTTCCACCCAGACGATCCTCGACGCCGCCAATGCGGTGATCGCCAATAACCTCACCCGCAAACCGAAGGACCTGTGGACCTCTCGGGGCGAAGGCGAACAGCTCGTGCGTTTTGTGGCCGAGGACGAGCACGACGAGGGGGCCTGGCTGGCTGCGGAGGTGGCGAGGCTGCGGCGCGAGCACGGCTACCGCTGGGGCGACATCGCCGTTTTCTACCGGACTAACGCCCAGAGCCGTGCCCTCGAGGAGGAGCTGGTCCGCCAAAATGTCCCCTACAAGGTGGTCGGCGGCGCCCGGTTCTACGAGCGCCGCGAAGTAAAGGACATGCTCGCTTACCTGCACTCGATCGTCAACCCCGAGGACGAGGTCTCTCTCAAGAGGATCCTCAACGTCCCCCGGCGGGGCATCGGTGAAACGAGCATCTCCCGCCTGGGCTCGTGGGCGGCAGAAAAGGGGATGCCGTTCGCCGAAGCGCTGGCCCACGCCCGGGAGGCCGGCGTTACCGGCAAGGCCGTGGCCGGCATCAGCTCCTTCTTGGGCCTTATGGGCGGACTGCGGGCCATGCTGGCCGGCGCGCCCGAAGCCGGCGCGCCCGAAGCCGGCTGGCCCGAAGCCGGCTGGCCCGAAGCCGGCTGGCCCGAAGCCGGC
>JBEKNX010000269.1:0-6626 GCA_049522375.1 Acidimicrobiales bacterium
CCCTAAGGCGCACTACGAGGGCACGGGGCCGGAAATCTGGCGGGACTGCCCCGAGGTCACCCATTTCGTGGCCGGCCTGGGCACGGCGGGGACGATCATCGGGGTGGGCCGCTTCCTCAAGGTACGCAACCCGTCTGTCAGGGTATGGGCTGTCCTGCCCCCGGCCGGGGAGACGGTCGAGGGCCTCAAGAGCCTGGACGAGGGTTTCGTCCCGCCCGTGTTCACCGACAACGACGGCTATTCGTTGCTCGACCGCAGCCGTGTGGTAGGCCCCCGGGAAAGCATCGAGTGGGCTCGGCGGCTAGCGGAGGCCGGCGTGTTCGCCGGGCTCTCGACGGGAGCGGCGATGGCGGGCGTGGCTCGCTGCGCCTCGGAGATAGACGAGGGGACGATCGTAACGGTTTCCCCCGACGGGGGATGGAAGTACTTGTCCACGGACGTTTGGACCGGCCCCCTGGACGAGGTCGTCGAGCGGGCCCGCCACGAGCTCTACTTCTAGGTAAGGCCGTACCCCAAGGGGCGCCGGCGCGGGGCGGGGCTACCCGGGACCTTAATGCTGGCCAGGATAGGCTCGCCGGGAAGTGGACGACCGGCCCATAGGAATGTTCGACAGCGGCTTCGGTGGGCTCACCGTGGCCCGGGCCTTGATCGACCTGCTCCCCTGCGAAGACCTCGTTTACCTCGGCGACACCGCTCGTTACCCCTACGGGCCGAGGAGCCTCGACGAGGTGAGGGAGTTCGCGTCGCAGATCACCCACAAACTGGTCGAGGAGGACGGCGTCAAACTGGTCGTAGTGGCGTGCAACACGGCGACGGCGGCGGCCCTGGACAGCCTCCGCTACCAGTTTGACGTGCCTCTCGTCGGGGTCATCGACCCGGGCGTGAGGGCGTTGCTGTCGGTTACCGAGACGGGCCGGGTCGGGGTCATCGGCACCGTCGGTACGATCGGTTCAGGCGCCTACGAGCGAGCAGCCGGCAGACGCAGGTCGCTCACCACGGCGGGCCGCCCGGTGGCCCTGACGTGCACGGCTTGCCCGGGCCTGGTGGAGTTGGTCGAACGCGGCGAGACGAGCGGCGAGGGAGCTCTTGTGCTGGTAGAGCGCTTGCTGGCCCCGGTTAGGGCGGCCGGAGTGGATTCGCTCCTGCTCGGGTGTACCCATTACCCTTACCTGGCACGCACTATAAGTGAGGTGATGGGGCCCGACGTCGTACTAGTCAGTTCGGCAGACGAGACAGCGTTCGAGGTCCGGAGCATCCTGTCCGAGGCGGGCCTTCGCCGCCGCAGCGCCTCGGCGGGTTCCCAGCGGTGGATCTCTTCGGGCGAAGCCGGTGCGTTTGTCCGTTTGGGCCATCACTTGTTCGGCCCTGAGCTCGACCAGGCCGAGCACTGGGAGCCCCCGGTAGTCTGCAGAGGAGAGCTGCGATGAACCAAGCATCCCCGGTCAACGGGCTCGGGCGGGGCCCGGCGCCGGACGGAGGTTTCTCGCTCACCGTGCTCGGCACGGACGGGAGCTACCCCGGGCCGGGCGGTGCGTGCAGCGGCTACCTCCTACGCTGCGGGGGCTTCACCACCTGGCTCGAGGCCGGTCCCGGGTCCCTGGCCAACCTGCAGTTGCACATAGGCCTGGACGAGCTCGACGCCGTCGTTGTCAGCCATGCCCACCCCGACCACTGGAGCGACCTCGAGGGCCTGTACGTGGCCCTGCGCTACTTCTTCGGCCGCCGGGGCGTCCCGGTCTACGCTCCTCAAGGTTTGCGAGAGCTTATGACGGGCGAGAAGCCGGACGGCACCTTCGACTGGCGGGTGGTGGGCGACGGTGACAGTGCCTTACTGGGACCGGCTCGCTGGACGTGGTCGGTCACCGACCACCCGGTCGAGGCGCTGGCAGCCCGGGTGCAGGTCGGGCCCCGGGCGCTCGGTTACTCGGCCGACACCGGTGCCGGGTGGCAGTTCAGCCGTTTGGGGACCGGGATCAACGTGGCGCTGGTGGAGGCGTCTTTGACCACCGACGCAGAAGGGGCCGTGCAGCACCTCAGCGCTCGCCAAGCGGGGGCGACGGCCGCCAAGGCGGGTGCCCAACGGCTCCTGGTCACCCATTTGACCCCGGGGCGGGACCGCGAGCAGGCGCGTGAGGAGTCCGAGGCCGCCTTTGGCCGGCCCGTCGAGGTGGCGGAGGTGGGCAAGACGTGGGAGATATGACGGCCGCGTCGCGGGTGCGGGTCGACGGCCGCTTGCCGGGCGAGCTCCGGCCCGTCGAGCTGGAGCGGGACTTCACCAAGTTCGCCCCGGGATCGGTGCTGGTCCGGATGGGGAGGACGACCGTCCTGTGCACCGCCTCTTTCTCCGAGGAGCCTCCCCGCTGGCTGAGAGGGACAGGGAAGGGCTGGGTGACCGCCGAGTACTCGATGCTTCCCGGCTCGTCTCCCGACAGGGTCGACAGAGAGGCGGCCCGAGGGCGCCAGTCCGGCCGTACCCAGGAGATCCAGCGTCTCATCGGGCGCAGTCTCAGGGCCGTCACCGACCTCTCGGTGCTGGTCGAGCAGCAGGTAACCCTGGACTGCGACGTCCTGCAGGCCGACGGAGGGACGCGTACGGCGAGCATCGTGGGGGCATGGGTAGCCCTCCACGACGCTTGCACGCGGATGGTCGCCGCCGGCCGTATACCCGCTCACCCCGTGCACGTGGGCTGTGCCGCCGTGTCGGTGGGCGTCGTCGGGGGTACTCCCATGCTTGACCTCGCCTACATAGAGGACGCTGGAGCAGAGGTGGACATGAACGTTGTAATGACCGGCGCCGGAGGCCTGGTCGAGGTGCAGGGGACCGCGGAGGGCGCCCCCTTCTCCAGAGAGGATCTCGACGTCATGCTTGCTCTCGCCGAGAGCGGCATCAGCCGGTTGCTGGTTGCGCAGTCTGAGGTCGTCGCCACGCCGCCCCCGGCGCGGGACCCACGAGGATCGCCTATCCGTGGCTGAGCCGGGGACCTTCGTGCTCGCCACGACCAACCCCAACAAGGCGCGCGAGATACGGGACATCTTCGCTGCCTGTGACCTCGGGATAGAGCTGGTCGACCGGCCACCGGGTGTCGGGGACGTGGAGGAAACAGAAGACACCTTGCTCGGTAACGCCCGTCTCAAGGCCCGGGCGCTGGTCCAGGCCACGGGCATGCCGGCGATCGCGGAGGACACGGGGATCGAAGTCGAGGCCCTGGCCGGCGCGCCGGGCGTGCGGTCGGCGCGCTATGCCGGCGAGCCCTCCGACGACGATGCCAACGTGGACAAGGTGCTGTCCGAGCTCGGGCCTCGGGTGGGGCCCGAACAACGCCGGGCGAGGTTCGTCACGGTGGCCGTCGCCATGTGGCCCGATGGGCGGGAGACCAGTGCCGAGGGGACGGTGGAGGGCTGGATAGCCGGGGAGCGCCGGGGGCGTGGCGGTTTTGGTTACGACCCGGTCTTCGTCCCCTTCGAGTCCGACGGTCGCACGTTCGGGGAGCTGGCTGAGGCCTCGCCCGACGCCAAGAACGCCCTCTCTCACCGGGGGCGGGCCTTCCGGGCGCTGGCTCACGGGCTGGCCGGCGAAGGCGCCGGGGGCGCCTGCCCGCCACCCACGCCCGGGCCCTTGCCGACCTCCTCAGAGGAGCCCCCGCCGGGGACGGAGACGAGCGCTGAGCCGGGCGAGCGGCGCCGGCGGTGGCTGCCGCGGACCGTGCGCCGCCTGGCCGAACTGCTGATCGTCGGGTTCATAGTCGAGTACTTCGTCGTGCCTCAGATCGGTGGGACGCACGAGGCCCTGCACGTGCTGGCTTCGGCGAACCCCTTCCTGCCCGTGGCCGCCTTGGTGCTCGAGATCTTCTCCCTGATCGCCTACTTCGAGCTCACCCGCTCGCTCATCCCCAAGGAAACCGACCCCGGCCTGGCCACGTTGTCGCGGATCGAGCTTTCCACCCTCGCTCTCAGCCATTGCGTGCCCGGGGGTAGCGCCGTGGGTTACTCGCTCGGCTACCGGCTCCTGCTGCGGTCCGGTGTCAGCACCACCGACGCCGGCTTCGCCCTGGCCACCCAGGGCCTCGGCTCGGCCGTGGTGCTCAACGCCATCTTCTTGCTGGCGCTCATCGTGTCCTTGCCGCTGTACGGCTTCCAGCTGGCCTATCTGACCGTGGCGGTCATCGGTGTGCTGCTCATGGCCTTCCTGGCCGCCCTCATCGTCCTGTTCACCAAAGGGAACGAGCGAGCGGCGAAGCTGGTGCGGGCCATCGGCGCCAAGCTGCCGTTCCTTGAGCCCGAGACGTTGCCGCGGCTGTTCGCCCGGTTGGTCGCCCGGGTAAAGGAGCTCTCCACGGACCGGCGCCGGCTCGCCGAGTCCGTCTCGTTCGCCAGCGCCAACTGGCTTTTGGACATGGCCTCGCTCTTCGTGTTCGTGGGCGCCTTCGGCCGGTGGGTCAACCCGGTGGCACTGGTCATCGCCTATGGTGTCGCCAACATCGCCGCCGCCATCCCCCTGACCCCCGGGGGCCTCGGCGTCGTGGAAGCCACGGTGAGCAGCATCCTCGTCGGGTTCGGCACCCCGAGGACGATCGCCATCTGGGGCGTCATCGGTTGGCGGCTGGTCAACTTCTGGCTGCCGATCCCGGTCGGGGGAGCGGCTTACCTGTCCCTCAAGGTGCACCCTCCGGCCGACAACCAGGCGGGGTTGGCCGCCCGCCGGGCGCTTTGGCGTGCCCGCTGGCAATGGGTCGTCGACCTCTTCGGACGGGACGCCCCCACCCCCGTCCTCGACCGCCGGTTCCCGTCCATGAGCAACCTCGAGGACGCCGACACGGGGGCCCCCTCGGGCCCGTCATGAGTTGTCCCTGATAGGCTCCGCCCTAGCCGGCCCCCCGCGCGCGGGGCCACATCGTGGTTCCGGTGGGCCGGTCCGACCTTCCGGTCAGGAGCCGCAACGGGCCCAGAAGCAAAAATTAGGAGATGGAGTGGAGTTCGACCTTGACGTCGTAGTCGTGGGAGGTTGTGGCCACGTCGGGCTACCCCTCGCCCTGGCTTTCGCCGACCGAGGCCAACACGTCGGTATTTACGACATTGACGCCATCGCGGTCGACATGGTCAGCTCCGGGGTGATGCCCTTCGACGAGCCCGGGGCGCCGGAGGTGCTCAAACGGGTGATCGAAGACTCGCGGTTGCAGCCGACGACGGATCCCCGGGTGGTAGGCCGGGCCGAGCACGTGGTGGTGGTCATCGGTACACCGGTGGACGAGCACCTCAACCCTGACCCGCACGTGGTGCCATCGGCGGTGGAGGCTCTGGCGCCCCACTTGCGCCCGGGCCAGCTGCTCGTCTTGCGCAGCACCGTCTACCCCGGGGTGACGGCGCTGGTGGAGAGGCGCCTGGCCGCGCTCGGCGTCGGCATCGACGTAGCCTTTTGCCCCGAACGGATCGCCGAGGGGAAGGCTCTCACCGAGCTGTTCGAGCTACCCCAGATCGTTTCCGCCCGGAGCCCCGGGGCGCTGGCGCGGGCGCGCAAACTGTTCGAGGTCCTGGCCAGTGAGACCGTCGAGCTGCTGCCCGAGGAGGCGGAACTGGCCAAGCTCTACACCAACGCCTACCGCTACTTGAAGTTCGCTCTCGCCAACCAGCTTTACATGATGGCCAACGATTTCGGGCTCGATTACGAGCGGATCCGCCAGGGCGTGACCCAGCACTACCCGCGGGCGGCCGACTTGCCGGCTGCCGGGTTTGCCGCCGGCCCCTGCCTGCTCAAGGACACGATGCAGTTGGCGGCGTTCAACAACAACAACTTCATGCTCGGCCACGCCGCCATGATGGTCAACGAGGGTCTCCCGCTCTATCTGGTCGACCGGCTATCGCGGCGTTACGACCTTTCCACCATGACGATCGGCATCCTGGGCATGGCGTTCAAGGGTGAGAGCGACGATGCCCGGTCAAGCCTCGCCTACAAGCTGAAGCGCATATTGCGTTTCAAGGCGGCCGATGTGCTCTGCACCGACCCCTACGTGAAGACCGACCCCGCGCTCGTGGGCCTGGAGGAGGTCATGGACAGAGCTGATCTTCTCGTTATCGGCGCGCCCCACCGGCGCTATGCCGAGCTGGCCACGATCAAACCGGTGGTCGACA
The DNA here is from genome assembly GCA_049522375.1 of Acidimicrobiales bacterium. Taxonomy (GTDB): domain Bacteria; phylum Actinomycetota; class Acidimicrobiia; order Acidimicrobiales; family Palsa-688; genus Fen-671. Next base: position 6,127 of record JBEKNX010000269.1, read on the forward strand.
TCTGGGACGTCCGAGGCCAGGGGGTGAGGGTTTGAAGCCCCGGGTCTCGGTGGTCGTGACCGCCCGCGAAGAGGGCGAGGCCATCACCGGCGCTCTGGCGCTCATCGGTGAAGCGGTGGAGCTGCCCTGCGAGATCCTCGTGGTCTGCGATTCGCGCGAAGACTCGACCGTGCCCTGGGTCGAGAAATATGCCAAGGAGGACGGCCGCGTACGCCTGGTGCTCAACAACTATGGCTCCGGCCCGGCCCGGGCCATACGCGCCGGTTTCGCGGCTGCCGTGGCCGATGTGGTGGTCGTCACGATGGCGGACGGTTGTGACGACCCTCAGCAGATCGACCAGCTCACCCGGCTGGTCGAACGGGGCGTGGTCGTAGCTGCGGCATCCCGCTACTCCAAAGGGGGCCAGCAGGTCGGCGGGCCCCTCCTCAAGGGGCTGATGTCACGGGCGGCCGGAGCCTCGTTGCGGGTCCTGGCCCGGGTGGGCACCTGGGACCCGACCA
>JBEKNX010000270.1:0-6607 GCA_049522375.1 Acidimicrobiales bacterium
CAGCTTCACCGACCTGGGGATGGCCGGCCCGCAAAAGTCGTTGGACGAGATCACCATGGTGCAGGGGCCGGGGACCGTCTCGACCCCCTCGGCCATTAACCCCAACGGGTTCCAGGTGACCTACACGGGCACGCGGGAGTTCTTCAGCGATAACTCCTGATCAGGGCGGAGCTTTCAACGAGCGGAGGCGCGGGCGGTCCCACCTGCTCGGCTGGCCGCGGGCACCTTCTCGGCGAGCAGACGTACGACCACGATGGCGATGTCGTCCCTGGTCTGGTCGAGGGGCCTTTCCTGCAGGATGGCGTCGCAAACGTCGTCGGCCGAGGTCACGCCGTGCTGGTGCTGAAGAGAAACCCGCAGCCCCTCGATCGAGTCAGTGAGAGCCGCTCCCGGCCGTTCCACCAAACCATCGGTGTAAAGGACTAAGAGCGAACCGGCCGGAAGGAGCTCCTCGCCTTGAGCACGACGCTCGGGCGCAGGGGCGCCGATGACGCCCGAGCTGCCGTCACGAAGTTCATGGACCTGGCGGTCGGGCAGGCAGGCAATAGGCGGGAGGTGCCCGGCGTTGGCCCAGCGGAACCATCGCGCCCCGTTCTCATCGGGCGGGCCGAGCACGCCGTAAACGACCGTGACGAGCCCGGTGACGCTGAAGGCGTCCACTAGCAGGGCGAGACGCTCAACGACAGGCGCGGGCTCGGCCCCCTCCCACGCGTAGGCCCGTAGGGCGGCCCTGACCTGCGCCATGGCCGCGGCCGCCTCGACGTCATGGCCCATAACGTCGCCGATCACCACCCCGGTCGTACCCCCGCCCAGGTCGAACACGTCGAACCAGTCGCCGCCCACCTGCTGGCCGTCGGAGGCGGCGACGTAGCGGGACGCGATATCGAGGCCGGGCAGGGCCGAGAGGCTGGGCAGCAGCTTTCGCTGCAGCGTTTCGGCCACGCGGTGCTCGCTCTGGTAGAGGGCCAAAGCGGCATCGCGCCGGCGGACCGCTTGTTCCAGGACGGCGGCGACCAGGACCGAGCCGAAGATGCCTACGCCCAGCGCCGCCCACGGTGACCAGGCGGCGACGGTGCCGACGAGAGGACGGGGGGAGGTTACGCCCAGGAGCCAACGGCTCGTCCCCACGGCCAAGGGCAGGTACTGCACCGGCCCCCGCAGTGGCAGTTCCCTGGTGGTGGTGACCACCAACTGTGCCGGGTCGGGGCGCCGGGCGTCGTAGAGGGCCACGTCCAGCTCGTGGAAGGGGGCCGTCCCCGCCTGGCGTGGCGCTTTTACCGGCCCCATGTCGCTTTGACGGTATACCACCATGCCGGAAGGCACAGCCGGCCCTCCCAGGGCAAAGCCGAGCCGCCGGTGGGCGCCCGAGCCGAGGACGGGGGTCGCCACCATCGCTGACGCCCTCAGCGCCGCGCGCATGGCCGAGGCCGCCGCCCCGGAGACCCTTTGACCGGGTGACAGGGCGTGCCCCTCGGCCGCGACCACGACGAAGGCACCCCCCTGTGGCCGCAGCAACGCGAATGTCAGGTCGCCCGGCCCGGCCGCGGCGTCGTCCGCCGCCTCCTTGGTGAACAAGGCCGTCCCGCCGTCACGGGCGACACGGCCGAGCCCGGCCAGCGTGGCCTCGTCCGCGCTGATGGCCGTGCCCAGGACGAGGCTCACCTCGGTGGCCCGTTCCTTGAGCAGACGGCCGTCCTGGTCGCTGACGACCGCGCGGGTCATTAGCACTACGCCCACGCTCAGCAGGAGCAGTACGGCCAGGGCCCCGGCCGGCGCCCGATGAAGGCGGGTGAGACGGCGATGGGCACCGGGAGCGTGAGCAGGCGCTGGGCTTATCATCCTTCCTCGGTGCGCGGGAACGACGGCGTCATCCTGAGTTGTCGAAGGCGGGGCCCACAATTAGGACGCATGTCACATTTTCCTCGGTGGCCCGCGGCACTGGCACGACCTGGCGCCGGGCACCGAGGGCGAACAAGCCGCGGTGGGAGGTCGTCCTCCCTGGCTGGCTGCTCAGCCGTCTCCAGATTAGGAGCGGCGAAGTGCTTTGGCAAGCACGCCTAATAGCCATCAGCGGTGCGAACGTCCCGCGCCTGCCGGCCACGTCGATCGGTTAGGATCCTTGGTAAAAGCCATTGGAAAGGACGCCTCGGTTTGGGCGAGACGGCCGTTGGCTCGTCGCCCCGTACAGGCTCCGTCGCCTCTTTCCACAGAGGAATTGGGGCGAAATGGTTACTGCGTTTATCGGGTTTATTGCCCGCCGAAGGCCCCGGTGCTCGCACACCAGCTGTGGCCGGTGGCAACGGTGAGCGGGACATTGCCCGGGCCCGGGGCACCGCAGTTCCTGTCTGAACTGGCGGGAGTGCTTCTTGCCGAACAGAACCTCTCGGACCTGCTGGGGATAATCGTCAATTTGGCCGCCTCGGCCATCGATGAGGTGGACGGGGCCAGCGTGTCCATGGTCGTCCATGACCGTCGACGGTTCGAAACGACCAACGCCAGCTCCCTCGTTATCCGGGACATCGACGAAGCCCAGTACGAGAGGGCTGAGGGCCCCTGCGTCGAGGCCATCCGCACCGGCCGCGAGGTCAGCATCAGCCTTCCGACGCCACGGTGGCCCCAGTTCAGCGAGCGAGCGGTCAGGGCCGGGATGCGTTCGGTGTGGTCGCTGCCGCTCACTGTCAAAGAGCAGACCACCGGAGCGCTCAACCTGTACTCCTCGCACCATGAGCCCTGGGCGGGCACCGCCGCGCCCGCCGCCCGGGGACTGGCGGGGCAGGCCGCCGTGGTATTGGCCAATGCCGCCAGCCTGGCCAACGCCGAGACGACCAACAACCATCTCCAGGAGGCCCTGGAGAGCCGCGACATGATCGGCCAGGCCAAAGGCATCCTCATGGCCCGCCAAAAGGTCAGCGCCAACGAGGCCTTCGACATTTTGCGGCGGGCATCCCAGACCAGCGGCCGTAAGCTCCGGGATATCGCCGCCGAAGTCGTCAGCAGGCTCGAGCGCCCGCAAGAGCCGGCCTGAAGCGTGCCCGTGTCGCGCGCCGAGATCCTGGAAGCCGCCCGTCTCAGGCTCGAAATGTCCGCGCAGGAGCTCTGGGTCGATTATGTAGGCCTGGGCGGGAGCCTTTCCCTCATGTGCATCCAGGGGTACCTGAGCGGGCGCGGCCTCGTTGGCGACCACGACCATGACATCCTCGTCCAGGCCCTCAACGAACGCTTCGCCAATTTCGGCGGGAACCAAACGCTCGCCTACGCCGACGAGCTACGATCACGGTCCTGACATCGGTGGCCTGCCGTTCCCAGGCCGTTCCAGGTGGTGCTCACCGAAGAGGTCACCAAGCTCGGCCTCCTGCTGCCGCAGCGGCGCGTTGACTGATCAGGCGACCGGGAAGCTCCGGTAGCCACCCACCGCCTCGTAGAGCGCCAGCAGGTTCTCCAAGGGCACGCCCGCCTGCACATTGTGGACCGTGTTGAAGACAAAGCCTCCGCCCGACCCGAATGTGGCCATGCGCCGCCTGACCATCTCGCGCACTTCGTCCGGCGTGCCGAACGGCAAGGTCCTCTGTGTGTCGATCCCTCCTCCCCAGAAGGTGACCCGGTCCCCGTACTTGGCCTTCAGGGCTGCAGGATCCATGTCCGCGGCGGACGTCTGCACCGGGTTCAGGCAGTCAAAGCCGGCATCGACGATGTCGTCGAGAAGGCGCCAGATCGAGCCGCAGGAGTGAATGAAGCTCTTCCACTTTGTGTGGGCGTGGATCCACTCGTTCACCTTCACGTGGAAAGGCTTGAACAGCCGGCGGTAAGTCTTCGGCGAGATGAACGGGCCGTTCTGCGCCCCAAAATCGGTGCCCGTCACAAATACCGCGGTCACCCGCTCGCCGACCGCGCCGTGGATTTTCTCCAGGTTGCGCAGAGCGATCTCACATTGCCTTTCGAAGACCGCGTACACGTAGTCGCTGCGTTGGATGGTGCTCACATACCACTCGTCGACGGCCCGGATCCCTCGCGGGTGCTTGAGCTGCATGCCCGGGACCAAAGCGATGTCGCCGAACGCCGTGCCGCCGAAGCTGGCCAGTACCGCTTTCCCGGTCGCCTCGAGCCGTTCTGATTCGCTCTTCAAGTACGCCAGGTCCGCACCCGATGTCGGCCCGAACTCTTCCAGGTTGTCCTCGACGCGGAGGTGGTCGTCATCGATCGGGCCCTGGCGCGTCAAGGCGTCGAAATAGAAGCCTCCACGCGGCATGCGCGCACAAGGCGGCACCGTCTTGTCCCCGCACGGGTACGCCAGTATGTCCCCGTCGGGCGCCGGCTCGGTATTGAAGCCGTCCGGCACCAACACCGGGGTGCCCCCGAAGGTGGTCCAGCTCTTCCAGTTCTCATTGCGGAAGCCCATGAGGGTCACCGGCGTCGCTAGCGGCACGACGTCCACGGCCAGGGCGTCCAAGAGATCCGGTGCGATCTCGCCCAGCAGCTGGTAAGGCTCTATGACCTTTACCGGCGTACCGGGGGGGTCGAGTTGCAGGGCCTGACGGAGCTTGTACACCGAGTCCACGTGCATCCCGGTGACGGCGCTGCCGCCCAAGTCGAGCGGCACCCGGTCTGCTTCCCGGTGCTCGAGGGCGGCCTGCACGCGTTCTCGTGAGGTCGTCATGGTCCCGAACCTGCGCTGACCATCTGGCCGCCCTCCTTGTTGTACGAGCGCCTGCGCCCAATACTCTAAGGACGGTCGCCCCCCGTCCCGAAATCGGCGCTGGCCGAGCTGATGAGCCCGGCGCGCATTTGCCTGCGGGCCCACTCCACGGCTTGGCGCGCCAGTGAGCTGGGGTAATGCCACCTCAACAGCTGACGCTCGGCGGCGCCGTAGTCCCCCCCCAGGTCCATTAACGAAAGCGCCAGTTGGCGCGCCCGGCGTAGCTGGTGCTCGTCCGCCGGGAGCTGGAGCTGTTGCTCCTCCCAGGCGGCGTGACGAGCCTGCAGGGCGGGCGAGAGGCGGCACAGCCGCGCCCGGTTGAGCGGGGGGACCCTTCGGCGCACGGAAAGAGCTTCGTCGCCCGCCAGTTGCGCCAACCCGAACTGGATGGTGCGGTTGATGCTGCGGACAAAGGGCGAGTGCCGACCGCTCCGGTCGCCCAGGCCGAGGGAGCGGGCTGTCTCTGCCAGGTCGAGGTCAAAACCCTCAGGGCTGTACTCGAACCCGGCGGCGAACCGGCGCAGGAGCCAGACCGTCGAGGGGCCCAGGATCCCCAGCCAGTACTCCTCCACATAGGTCGACCTCGGGTCGTGCCCGAGGTTATCGATGACGTCGTCCGGCCACGGTCGGACGTGCAGGACTTCGGGAGCGAAACAGAGTTGTGGGGGCAACGAGCGCCTCCTTGGGAGGTGATGGACATCGGGGAGGAAGCGCCTTCAGTGTATTTCATGTATTCTAAGCGCACAAGGGGCATGAGGGCGGCGTAGACCAGGCGGCCCCGGGGTGCGCTTTGTCAGCTCAAGCTGGCGGCGTCGGCCTCGACGACTGAGGCGCCGTCGACCGTCCGGACCTCGACGACCGAGGTCGCGCCGACCGTCTCGACCTCGACCCCCATGTCCGTCGGCGCCCTCAGGCCGGGGGCCGGGTCGATGGCCTTGAAGATCGAGGCGGCGATGCCCGGGCCGTCCAGCCCAAGCTGGCCCAAAATGCGCTCGGGCTTGCCGTGGGGGATGTAGGCCGTGGGGACGCCGAGGTTGAGCACCGGTGGGCTCTGGCGCCTGGCGTTGAGGTCGGCGATAGCATCGGCGATGAAATTTCCGGCACCGCCGTTGCGGATCCCGTCCTCGACGGTCACCACCAGAGCGTGCCTCCCCGCATCCGCGATCATCACCGGGTCGAGGGGGCGCACCACCCTCACGTCCCAGACAGCGGCCTCTACACCTTCGTCGGCGAGCAGGGCGGCTGCTTCTTCGGCCGCCTCGAGCAATTTGCCGACGGCGAGGATGCAGACCGAACCGTCGCCGGGACGCACGAGGCGGGCGGACAGGCCGGCACCAACTTGGTCGGGCGGTACCTGTCGGGCCGCGGTCTTGGGGAAGCGCAGCACTGAAGGGCCGGAGAGCTCGAGGGCCGAGCGGAGCATTACCCTCAGCTCTTGGGCGGACGAAGGGGCGAAGAGGGTCATGCCCGGGATCTTGAGGCAGAGGGCCATGTCCAGGATCCCGTGGTGACTGGGCCCGTCGTCGCCGGTGATGCCCGCCCGGTCCACAGCGAAGACGACAGGCAGGCCGTGCAGGCCAACATCCAGGTTGGCCTGGTCGAAGGCCCGGCTGAGGAACGTCGAATAAACGGCCACCACGGGCCGCAAACCGCCCATGGCCATCCCGGCGGCCGAGGTGACAGCAGCCTGTTCGGCGATGCCGACGTCGAAAAATCGCTCCGGCCAGCGGGCCTGGAAAGGCAATAGCCCGGTGGGCCCGGGCATTGCTGCCGTGATCGCCACCACGTCGTCGCGCCGTGCGGCGATTTCCAGCATTGATTCACTGAAAGCCAGAGTGTAGCCCTTAAGGGCTCGCGAGGATTGTGTCGGGCCGACGGCGGGGTCAAAAGAGGCCGCGTCGTGGAGGCACTTTT
>JBEKNX010000271.1:0-6607 GCA_049522375.1 Acidimicrobiales bacterium
CCGGGGCGAGAGCTACGCCAACAGCAGGTACACGGGCAACGTCGCCGGTGACCCCTTCGCCCTTGACCTCGACCGTAGCGAGATGCTGCGCGGCCTGTACCGCGACGCGGAGCAGGAGACGGGGTACATACGAGACCGCAACGTGTTCGGCGACGACATCTCCATCGAGGACACGATGGTGGTGAGCGCCCGCTACCGGAGCGGGGCGCTGCTGAGCTACTCCCTGGTCGCGTACTCCCCATGGGAGGGCCTCAGGGTGGCCATCACCGGGGACAAGGGCCGGGTCGAGCTCTACGAGCGCCACGGTGCCCACGTCATAGAGGAGGCACCTACCGGCACGGAGGCAACCGGCAGCCCCGGGGCCGGTCCACAGCGTGAGATCCTGCTGTTCCCCATGTTCCACGGCCCGGTGGAGGTCGACATCCCGGCAGGCAAGGGTTCCCACGGCGGAGATGGTTACATGCTGGAACAGCTCTTCGGCGCCGAGCCACCACCTGATCCCTGGGGTCGGAGCGCCTCTCACCTGGACGGTGCGGCGGCGGTCCTGCTCGGCGCAGCAGCCAACCGGTCGATAGCCACGGGCAGGACCGTCACCATCGAAAATCTCGGCGTAACTTTGCCGCAAAGACCGTAGAGGTGCCATGGGGCACGGCTCCGGGGGACGCTCCCGGCCGGTCGACGGCTCGTCCGCGATTGCCTTCGTCCCCCGTCCGGACCGGGGACGGCGGTACACGCACCGACGCCGCGTCCGGGTCAGCGATGCCGGCCTGGAGGGCGTGTTGCGCCTCGACGGGCTGGCGCGGTATTTACAGGACGTCGCCACCGACGACTGGGCCGATGCCGGCCTGAGCCCCGACGAGATCTGGGTGGTGCGCCGCACCTCGGTGCGAGTGGCCGACGGTGGGCGGTGGCCGTCATTGGGGGACGACGTTGACCTCACGACCTGGTGCGGAGGTACGGGCCCAGCCTGGGCCGAGCGCCGCACCGATCTCGAGGTCAACGGCCTGTTGATGATCGAAACCGTCGCCCTGTGGGTGCCCCTCGACCCGTCGGGGCGGCCGCTGCGACTGGGGCAAGAGTTCCACGACGCGTACGGCGAGGCGGCCGCCGGGAGGCGGGTGCCCGGGCGGGTGCCGGTCGCCCCGATGTTGCACGAGGCGACGGGGCGACCTTGGCCGATACGGCGGGCCGACCTCGACATCGTCGGTCATGTCAACAACGCGGCCGCATGGGCGGCCGTGACCGAGGTCGCCGGAGGTCCCGTCCGATCAGCCGCCCTCACCCACCACGGACCATTGGAGGGCGGCCGCACCGTGACGCTGTTGACCGGGCCCGGCCGGATGTGCCTGATGGTTGACGGTGAGATCCGGGTGTCCGCGGAATTCGCCCCGCTGTGAGACGCCCGACTGCAACATCTTGCTGGTGGAGGCGTCCGCTCGAACCTAGCCTCGGCTGATGCGCTTCGGTGTCGTCGTCCTTCCTGAACTTCCCTGGGCGCAGACCGCAGAGCGGTGGCGAAAAGCCGAAGACCTCGGGTTCGAACATGCCTGGACCTATGACCACCTGACTTGGCGCTCCTTTCGCGACCGCGCCTGGTACTCCGCCATCCCGACGCTGACCGCCGCCGCGCTGGCCACGCGCCGGCTGCGCATCGGCACCCTGGTCGCCTCGCCCAATTTCCGCCACCCGCTGCCCTTGGCCAAGGAGCTGGTCACGCTCGACGACATATCCGGTGGCCGGCTGATCGCAGGGCTAGGCGCCGGCGGCCACGGATGGGACGCTACCGCGCTCGGCCAGGCGACCTGGTCCGCCCGTGAGCGGGGGGAGCGCTTCGTGGAGTTCGTGACACTTACCGACCTGCTGCTGCGCCAGCCCGAGCTCAACTGGAGCGGCCGCTATTACTCCGTTGCCGAAGCCCGTACTTACCCCGGGTGCGTGCAGGAACCCCGGATCCCGCTGGCCATCGCCGCCACCGGGCCGACCGGTATGCGCCTGGCCGCTCGCTACGGCGACTTCTGGGTCACCACGGGCCCCACAACGGCAGACAGCCTTGGCCCCGCCGAAGGCGCCAGCATTGTCGGCGCCCAGGTCCGCCGGCTCGACAGCGAGTGCCACCAGATCGGACGGAGCCCGCCATCCCTACGCAAGCTCGTCCTGACAGGCTTCGCGCTCGACCCTGGCCTGTCCTCGGGCCGGACCTTCCAGGAAACGGTCAAGCGTTATGAAGAAGTTGGGGTCACCGACTTCGTCGTCCACTGGCCGCGGGGCTCAGACCCGTTCGCCGGTGAGATGGCGCTCTTCGAGGAGATCTTCTCCGCCTAAAAAAGGCCGGCCCGGTTTCAAGCTGGGCCGGCCGTTACCAAGGTGGCACCAAGTCAAGTCCTGGCTTTGCTCCGCCCGCAGGCCGCACACGGCGCAAAGCACCCGCTATGGGGCCATCAAACTCGTTGGCTATCGAGGTTGACGTCGCCGCAGAGGTGCACGGCCACGCCGAGTTGGGCGAAGGTGGCGGCCTTGGCGACAAGGGCCCGGTCGGCCTGTCCGGCATCGGGCGCATAGACGACCTGAACATGATTGGCCTTGTGCCGGGCCATGAACTGGTCCCGGGTCACGCCGTCCAGCACGGCGTGCATGACAGGCCACTCGTAGTTGGTCGCCCGCCACCGCCGCTCGGTCTCTTCCGCCGGCAACTCGACGGCGCGCCCGCGTCCGATGTCGTAGTGGAGCGCCCCGTCCAGGACGTACAAACGAGACCAGACGATCTCACCTGGCCGGGAGACGCCGCGCAATGTGCCGCCACCCAGTGGGAAGTAGATGGGGGACTGGCGCATGCTTGTGGCGCCGGCATAGCCGCCGGCGAGGTGCGAGGCGGGCACCGAGCCCGAGATCTCGAAGACCCACACGAACTGCCCGTCGAATTCTTCGCCCCAGCGGACGTCGTGCAAAGTGGTAGAGGGATCCAGCCCCATCGCCGTCCAGACCCGGTTGGTGATAAGGGCGTCGACGGCCACGCCCTCGTCCACTTCGTTGAAATTGGGCAGCGCCTGGCCGTCCCAGAGGACCCTCGACCCGTCCCGGCTCCGTACGGGAGGACGGTCAGGGTTGTTGAGCAGCCCTTCGGGAATGTCCGACGCGGCCACGAGGTCCTTCAAGCCCTGCTGGTACTGGATGCCGACAGCGTCCAGACCGTAGTCATCACTTATCCGAAGAGCAGCGATGTACATGGCGAACTGCTGGCGCAATTGCTCGTCGGTCAGGTCCGTGGCCTCGTCCTTCCCGGTGTAAAAGGTCATACCGCGGTCGCTCAACCAACGGCGGACGGCGGCCGTCTCGTCTTCGCCGACGGTCAACATCTCGGCGTAGAGCGCGCTCTGGGACAGCCGCTCCTTGTAGATCCCGAGGTCATTAAGAAGCTCGTCGTCGATTATGGCGTTGTACATGCCCATGCAGCCCTCGTCGAAAATGCCGACGATGGCTTTGTCGGTACGGAGCTTGTTGGCAACATTGGCACCCAGTTGGAACTCGGGGCTGGAGGCAGGCAGGGAAGGCAGTGGCCGCACATGGGACTCGTCGTGGGCTATCCTGCCTGTCTCGACCCATTGCTTTATCCCGTCGCGGAACCACTTGTCAGTGAAGTCAGTGCTCCAGATAGTTGAATATTCGCGGCCCATTTTGGCCATGCTTGCGTTCAAGTTGAGCATGCCGACCAAGCCGGGCCATGTCCCGTCGAAATTGGCGGCGGTTAGGACCGGCCCCCGGTGAGAACGCAGGCCGGCCAGGACATGGTGGCTGTACTGCCAGACTGTTTCGGCCACCACCAAGGGGGCATCGGGGGGGATCTGGGCGAAAACAGACATCCCCATCCGCTGGCTGTCTATGAACCCGTGCTTCTTGACGGGGTCGTAGCTGTGGGCCCGGTGGACAGACCATCCGAGCTCGGCCAGAGCGGACGTGAGGGCCTTCTCGAGTTTCTCCTGCGTGGGCCAACCGGATGCGTTCGGCGATGGGCGCAGGTCACCGCTGGCAACGAGCCAGGCCGTCTTGGGCTCGAGAGCTGGCCTCTCGGAGATTGTCGGCAACTTGTAGTTCGGCATGGTGGACCTCTTGTGCTGGTCGTTTGACTAATAACGGTCTATAAGTACCGCTACGATGCTACCCCCTGGCGGGTGCCACTTTCTCCGTGCGACCCGTTCCGGCACAAAGGCACACCTAGGGAACCGCCCCCACCGTCCGCGCCGGCGTGACCGGTTGTCGTGGTTTGCTCTTGGGAGACAAGAGAGCGAGCGACGGGAATCGAACCCGCGTTCTCAGCTTGGGAAGCTGATGTACTGCCTCTGTACGACGCTCGCGCGACCAGCTGGTTGGCCGACCATGCTAGCCCCAACTCTGTCCGGGGGGACGATTGCGACGCCCTGGGCCGGCGGCTCGTGTTTACCCGAATAGTGTCACTGCCGCCCACTCAGCGTGGTAGGACGACAGCGCAAAAGGGTTATTTACTTCTCAAACTAGAGGCATAAGGCGCCAGCAAAGCGAGGCGCTACCAAAAGGCTGTATGCACACTTGGCAAAGGCTCGGTAAACGTGTACTCTCATTCCCGGAGCGGGAACCCGCCGCCTGCTCCGTAGAGCGGATCTGAGATCCGCCGCTCGGTCTGCTCCGCCGATGGCGCCCTCCGGGGCGCCATTGGTGTCTTCAGTCGCAGGTAGGCCCCATCGACCGCTAGCGGCGCCGAGACGCTGGACGGTTCCGGCGGCCGTATTTAGCGGGCCGGTGCCAGTTTGCAGTTCGGTAGCAACCTCAATTCTCTCGGCACCAAATACATGCCTACCTCTAACCCCGCCAGCGCTTATCAGGCCTTGGCGGGACGGCCGGAGCCGGACGGCAATGGGACGTTTTGGCGGCCCGGGGCCACGGGCACGGTAAAGTCACTTTCTGTGCCGGAGCGTTGGCGCCAGCCGTTCGCCTCCACCGAAGCCGTGCGCCGGCGGATGAGCGCCCAGCGGCGGGAAGGCACGGGCCCGGAAATGGCCTTGAGGCGCGCGTTGCACGCCCTGGGTCTTCGTTACCGCCTCCACCGGGCACCCCTGCCGTCGTTGCGACGCAAGGCCGACATCGTCTTCAGTCGCGAACAGGTCGCCGTTTTCGTCGACGGCTGCTTCTGGCACGGTTGTCCCGAGCACGGACGGCGCCGTCACGATATCAACAGCTGGTACTGGCCGGACAAGATCACCCGCAACCGTGGTCGGGACGAAGACACGGACCGGCGCCTCGGGTGCTCCGGATGGCTGGCCTTGCGGTTTTGGGAGCACGAGTTGACCGGAGGCGGCGCACCGGGCGCGGCTCTGCGGGTAAAGGCCGTGCTGGAAGAACGTCGGCTGCCATCAGCCGGCAAAGACCATGCTCGAAAAGACCGACAAGGCCGGCCCCCGTCGGGGCCGGCCTTGTCGGCGCCGTCTTGAGATCTCGATGGCTTCTCAGGCCGGCGGGCCACTACCCAGGGTCACCGTCGTCGTGTGCGACTGGCCCGTCTGGTCCTCCCAGCCCAACTGCACCCTCTGGCCCGGGTGGTGAGGCACGAGCAACTTGGTCAGCTGGGACGGCGAAGTGACGGTTTGCCCGCCCAGGGAAATGATCGTGTCGCCGGCGACGAGACCCGCGGCTTGGGCCGGTCCTCCGCTTACGACGTTGCTGACGGCGACGCCGGTGCTGGCACCATTGCCGCCGCTGTACTGGCCAAAGTACGGGTTGCTGCCCGTCGAGCCGACCAGGACCCCGAGGAACGCCGTCGCTCCGATGTGGACCGTCGCGCCGGCCTCCCCGGCCTCGATGTCCTTGGCTATGGGGATGGCCGCGCTCATTGGTACGGCAAAGCCTGCGTTGCCCTGCGCCGAAAAGGCGAAGCTCTGAGACGCCGCCGTGTCCATGCCGATGACCTGGCCGGCCGCGTTGACCAGCGGGCCACCCGAGTCCCCGGCCTCAACGTTGGCATTGACCTCGATGAGGCCTGAAAGCTCCTCGCTGGAGCCGGTCAGCTCGTCGGACGCCGTGATCGACTGGCCGAGGGCCGTGATCGACCCTCCAGCACTGGTCGGCGTGCCTCCTGTCCCACCGGCATTGCCTATGGCTACTACAGCCTCACCGACGGAGGGTTTGGACGTCGCCAGTTGCGCCGTTTTCAAACCGGAAGCGCCCTGCAGCTGCAGGACGGCGACGTCGTGGCCGAGGTCGTAACCCACCACGGTGGCGGGGTAAGTCTTGCCGTTGCCGATGTCGGTCACACTTATCTTCGTCGCGCCGTCGACCACGTGGTTATTGGTAAGCACCTCCCCATTAGGGGTGAGCACGATCCCCGTCCCCGCTCCCTCGGCGTCCTGGTAGTCGAGGGTGGTGTTGACGTCGACGAGCGCCTGGTCGACCTTGGCGGCGATGGCGGGAACGTCTGAGGGTGCACCGGCGCCTTCGGTGTTACCCGAACCGCTGCCTCCTGGACCGTTGCCGTAAGAGAACGGCGAAGTGCCGTAGTCAGGCGACAACGGCTCGGTGCCTGCGCCTCCGGTGCCGCCACCGATGCTCGGCGTAGTGGTGTCGGGTGCTGCTAGGTTCGCCG
>JBEKNX010000272.1:0-6598 GCA_049522375.1 Acidimicrobiales bacterium
TGCCCCGGCTCAACGCCTGGCGCAACGTCGAGCTGCCGCTCATCTATGCCGGGGTCGACCGGCGCACGAGGAGGCAGCGGGCCCTGGAGGCGCTCGACCAGGTGGGGCTGACCGACCGGGTCAACCACTTGCCCAACCAGCTGTCCGGTGGCCAGCAGCAGCGCGTCGCCGTGGCCCGCGCTCTGGTGACCGAGCCTGACCTGTTGCTGGCTGACGAACCGACCGGCAACCTCGACTCGCGCTCCAGTGCTGACGTCCTGGGCATGCTGGACGCGTTGCACCGGACCGGGCGGACCATTGTGCTGATCACTCACGAACAGGACGTGGCCCAAGCCGCCCAGCGGATCATGCGCTTCCGGGACGGCAGGTTCCTGGACACCGAGGGGAACGCGGCATGAGCTGGTGGGACACTGTGCGCTCGGGCCTTGAAGCCATAACGATGCACCGGCTTCGCTCAGGTTTGACCGTGCTCGGCATCCTCATCGGTATAGCGGCCGTTATCCTCACCGTGGGCCTGGGAGAAGGGGCCACGGCATCGGTCAACTCGGCCATAAACAGTCTCGGTACCAACCTGTTGATCGTCACCCCGGGCAGCACCACCACCGGCTTGGTCAGGGGCGGGTTCGGTTCGGCATCGACGCTGACCTATGCCAACGCCCAGGCGCTGGCCAACAAAGTCGACTGTCCCGACATCGCCGGGGTGGCGCCCCAGGTGGAGAGGAGCGAGACCCTCGTTGCCGGCACCGAGAACTGGACCACGGACGTTTACGGGTCCACCGCCGCCTACCTCTCGGTCCGGGACCGGTCCATCGCCCTCGGCTCTTTTTTCACCCCTCAGGAGGTGACCAGTGACGACAACGTCGTCGTCCTGGGCCAGACCACGGCGGAAGAACTGGGCCTGTTCTCGCCCGTCGGCCAGACCATCGACATCGGGACCGTCCCGTTCACCGTCATAGGCGTCCTCAACAGCGAGGGCAGTTCGGCTTCGACCAATGAGGACGACCTGGCCGTGGTGCCCATCACGACGGCGCAGGAAGTCCTGACCGGGTCGTCGGGCGTCTCGACCATCTACCTCGAAGGGGCGTCGAGCTCGACCATGGGTGCGGCCTACAACGAGGCCACCGACGAGCTGCTGGCCCTCCATGGCATAACCGACCCGGCTTCTGCCGACTTCACCATTACCTCGCAGGGTTCGATACTCCAGACGGCAACGTCGGTGGACAACACCCTTACCATCCTCCTGGCCGGGATCGCCGCCATCTCGCTCCTCGTCGGCGGGATCGGGGTGATGAACATAATGCTGGTATCGGTCACCGAACGGGTCCGGGAGATCGGCCTGCGCAAGGCGCTGGGTGCCACTCCGAGAGTGATCCGGCGCCAGTTCCTGGTCGAAGCGTCCACGCTCGGCCTGGTCGGCGGCCTGGCGGGCGCGACGCTGGGCGTTGTGGGCGCCGAGGTACTGCCGCATTTCATTTCCAACAAGATCGCCATTTCCGGTCCCGCCACCCTCGGTGCCATTGCCGTGGCCATGGTGATCGGGGTCGTCTTCGGGGTTTACCCGGCGTCACGCGCCGCCCGGTTGGCGCCCATAGAGGCGCTGCGCAGCGACTGAACCCGTCCCGCTCGAAATAGGAAGGAACAACTGCAAATGAAAAAGTTCGCTGGGTCGTTCAACAGGGCCGCCCGTCCCGCCCTCGTCGTCAGCACCCTGGCGGCCGTCTCACTAGTGGCTGCCGCGTGGGGCGGGTCTCCGGCCGCGGCTAAAGCGCCGGCCACGGCCAACAGCCCCACGGCGGTCGAATCGGTAGCGGCGAAGACGAAGACCACGCCTGCGCCGGCGCCGGGCCCGTCGAGCTTCGCACCGGCGGCCTCGGGGACCATCGCCACCATCCTCGGCCAGGACCTGGAGGTCCAGGGCACGAGCGGCCAGACCACGGTCGAGCTGACGGCCAAGACCACCATCACGGCCACCGTGGCCGTGAGCCTCAAAGACATCACCGCGGGCACGTGCATCTCCGCCACCGGCACCAAAGGCAAAGATGGCACGGTCGACGCCACGCTCGTCACCGTTAGCCAGCCCGTTAAGGGCAGTTGCCTTGAGCGCGGCGGCTTTGGTGGCGGTGGTGGCTTCGGCTCCCGGGGCGGGTCTGGAGGCTCCTCTCCCACCCGCACGTCCGGGACCGTTCCGGCCCGTTTCAAGACGCCGGCGAACGTGGCCGGAGCCTTCGGGAAGGTGACCTCGGTGTCGGGTTCGACGATCAAGATCCAGGGGATCAGCTTCGCCGGTTTTGGCGGCCGGCCTTCGGGCACGTCGACCTCGCGGCCAACGACAACGCCCAAGACCAGTTCCCAGACAGTGGTCGTCAGCTCCAAGACGACGTACTCGAAAACCGAAAGGATCACTTCCGGAGCCCTGAAAGTCGGTGAGTGCGCCACTGCCATCGGCAGCACCAACGACATCGGCGTCGTCACCGCCACTCGCCTCACCATTACCCAACCGGTCGGTGGTAGCTGCAGCACCGGCTTCGGTTTCCGTGGGGGTTCCTCCGCAGGAGCCCCGTCGTGAACACAGCCCGTTCTCTCGCATCTTTTGCCGGCCGGCACCATGGGCGTGCCGGTCACGCGGGCAAGCGGTTCGGGCGTGCCCTCCCCGTCCTCGCCCTTCTCGGGGCCGCCCCCGTGGCCCTGAGCACGGGCGTAGCCGTGCTCTCAGCCGCCCCGGCGCTCGCTGCCGGCGCCAGCAGCCAGGAGTGCACCGGGACGGCGGCGCCGTCGTTCGTGCTCACCGACGCGGCCGGGACCCCCCAGAGCGCCAAAGTGGGCACGGCTTTCAGCACCCCCTTGGAGGTCCAGGTCTCTGAGAGCGTCGGTACGAGCAGCTGCCCGGCGGTCAACGTCCCCGTGGAGTTCACCGTCGAGACCACCGGCGCCGGTGCCAGCTTCAACGGTGGTTCGACGGCTGTGTCCGTGGAGACCGACAGCAGCGGCACGGCCACCGCTCCGGCTCTGTACGCCGACGACGTGACCGGCGCCTACACCGTCGTTGCCAGCTTTGACAATTACATGTCGGTGCCCTTCGAGCTCACCAACACGACCGTGGGCGTGGTCACGTCTCTGACCGTCCGCGCCGGCAACGACCAGTCGGCCCAGATCGGCGACGCGTTCGCCGGTCCCTTGCAGGTGCAGGTTTCCGATGAGTTCGGCGACCCGGTGGCGGGTACGACGGTCAACTTTGCCGTGGTCACCACGGCCGGGGCGGGGGCGACCTTCGCCGGTGCCGGGTCGAGCGCAGCCGTGCAGACCGACGAGAGCGGCGTCGCCGTCAGCCCGACGCTCACGGCCGGGACGACAGCCGGCGCCTTCACTGTGACCGCCACCGTGCCGGGTGTCAGCACGGTGGCTACCTTTTCTCTCACCGGCGTGGCCGGCGTGGCCAGTAACCTCACCGCCGGGGTCGGGGCGTCCCAGAGCACCGAGCTCGGCATTGACTTCCCCGTGCCGCTGGCCGTCACGGTGACCGACACCGACGGCAACCCGCTGGTGGGGGCGGCGGTCACCTTTTCGGCGCCCGCCACCGGAGCCAGCGGTGTTTTCGCCGGTGCCGGAGCCAAGGCGGCCGTGCTGACCAATTCGGACGGGGTGGCCACTGCGCCCGACTTCTCCGCCAACGACCACACCGGTGGCTACGTCGTGACGGCGTCGGTGGCCGGCATCACGACGCCTGCCACTTTCGCCCTGGTCAACGAGCCGCGAAGCGGCGCCAGTGCCTCCGGCCCGGACGGCTCGTACTGGCTGGTCACCAGTACAGGCAAGATCCTGCGGTCCGGGGCTGCCCCTGCCCTGGGGCCCATGAGCACCAAGTCGACGGCGCCGGTCGCGGGCATGGCGGCCACGCCGGGCGGACATGGCTACTGGTTGGTCACCTCCACCGGCGTCGTCCGTGCCTTCGGCGACGCCGTGAACTACGGTTCGCCGTCCAAGTCCAAGCTGCACCTGACCAAGCCCATAGTCGGTATCGCCGCCACCCCTGACGGCAGGGGCTACTGGCTCGTCGCCTCCGACGGCGGTCTGTTCAACTACGGCGCCGCCGCCTCGTACGGTTCGCCGTCCAAGTCCAAGCTGCACCTGACCAAGCCCATAGTCGGTATCGCCGCCACCCCTGACGGCAAGGGCTACTGGCTCGTCGCCTCCGACGGCGGTCTGTTCAACTACGGCGACGCCGCCTTCTATGGCTCAACGGCCACCCGTCGCCTGGCCAAGCCCATAGTCGGTATCGCCGCCACCCCTGACGGCAAGGGCTACTGGCTCGTTGCCTCCAACGGTGGTGTCTTCGCCTTCGGGCCCGATGCCACCAACTACGGCTCTGGCGTCGGCCTTTCGCCCCAGCCCGTGAAAGCCCTTGTCCCGACCGAAGACGGCGCCGGTTACTGGGTCGTCAGTGCCAACGGCACGGCGGCCGGTTTCGGCAACGCCGGTGCCCAGGGCTCGGCCACTTCGGCCAAGTTCACCGTCGTAGCCGGGGCTTCCTGATACGCCCCTTACTCGGTACGCCCCTTACTCGGTACGCCGGGCCTTCTGCTCGGCTTCCACGCACAGTTCGGCCGCCTTGAAGGCGTGCGCCTGGGGCATGGCCCGCTCGGTCCTTTCCAGGCAGTCGAGGACCAGCTCTCCGAAAAACGGGTACCCGACCTGCCCGCTGACCGCGAGGTGGTGCTCACCGGTCCCGTCGACCAGGTAGATGTGGTCGCCCCCGTCCCCGACCCCCACGTTCAGGTACTTGCGCAGCTCCATGTGGCCGAGCGTCCCCAGGATGAAGGTGCGGCCGTCCCCCCACCCGCTCAGCCCGTCGGGGGTAAACCAGTCGACGCGGAAGTAGCCGGTGGCGCCGTTGTCGCCGACCAGGTTGCAGTCGCCGAAATCCTCGAGGCCCGGCCAGTCCTGGTGGGCGTAGTTGGCGACCTGGCTGCTGACCACCCGGGCGTCGGTGTTGCCTGTGAAGTACAGGAACTGTTCGACCTGGTGGCTGCCTATGTCGCACAGGATCCCGCCGTAACGCTCCCGCTCGAAAAACCAGGGCGGCCGGGACGCCAGGTTGGCCCGGTGCGGGCCTAGCCCGATCACCTGCAGGACCCGGCCGAGCGCGCCGTCACGGACCAGTTGGCCGGCGAGCACGGCGCTCTCCACGTGCACGCGCTCGCTGTAATAGACGGCGTACTTGCGACCGGTCTGTTCAACGGCCAGGCGGGCCTGGGCGAGCTGCTCAAGCGTCGTGAGCGCCGGCTTGTCGGTCAAGTAGTCCCTGCCGTGGGCCATGGCCCTGAGGCCGAGGGCGGCGTGCTCGGCCGGGACGGAGGCGCCGGCCACGAGTTGGACGTCCGGGTCCTCCAGGACTTCGCTCTCGCTCCTCGCCACCCGCACGCCGGCGAACTTGGCGGCGAAGGCGGCCGTCTTGGCCGGGTCAGGGTCGTACACCCACTTGAGCTGGGCCCCCGCCTCGGTGAGCCCGTTGCACATGCCATAAATGTGCCCGTGGTCGAGGCCTACGGCGGCGATGACGAACTCGCCCTCGTCGCAAACGGGCGTCGGTTTGCCTCTCGGGGCGTAGTTCATGCCGTCGGCCGCGGCCGTCACGGTGCTCCACCCTAATCCGCGCGCCTTGGCCGCCGTCCGCCCGGGCCCGTCCCCGACTTGAGAAAGCGCCCGTCGTGCTATCATGGCTACTCGTCCCACGGGGCAGCTGGTTGTTCGTACGCGCCCCGTCGAAGCAAGAACTCGCCATCAGAGGTCCAGTGCCCACAATCGCCCAGTTGGTCCGCAAGGGCCGTCAACAGAACTCCAAGAAGACCAAAACGCCGGCGCTCAAGGGTGCGCCCCAACGGCGGGGCGTGTGCACGCGCGTTTACACCAACACGCCCAAGAAGCCGAACTCGGCCCTGCGCAAGGTGGCCCGTGTCAGGCTGTCGAGCGGTTTCGAGATCACCGCCTATATCCCTGGCGTCGGCCACAACCTTCAGGAGCACTCCATAGTGCTGGTGCGTGGCGGGCGCGTCAAGGATCTTCCCGGAGTGCGCTACAAAGTGATCCGGGGCACTCTCGACACCGCCGGTGTCCGGGACCGCAAGCAAGCACGCAGTCGCTACGGCGCCAAGAAGGCTTAGAAAGGCTAGAGGTTAGATATGCCGCGCAAAGGCCCCGCCCCCCGCCGGGAACTGCCGCCCGACCCCATCTATCGGTCCGTACTGGTGACCCAACTCGTCAACAAGGTGCTGTCGCGGGGCAAGCGCAGCCTGGCCGAGCGCATCGTTTACGACGCCCTGGACACGATCAAGGAACGTACCGCGGGCGAGCCCATCGGCACCCTCAAGCGAGCCATCGACAACACCAAGCCGCAGCTCGAAGTCAAGAGCCGCCGTGTCGGTGGTGCTACGTACCAGGTGCCCGTGGACGTCAAGCCCCGGCGGGCAGCGACGCTTTCCGTGCGTTGGCTGGTAGGATATTCCAAGCAACGGCGCGAAAAGACCATGTCAGAGCGTCTGGCCAACGAGCTGATCGATGCCTCCAACGGAGTTGGAGCCGCCGTCAAGCGCCGTGAGGATAT
>JBEKNX010000273.1:0-6595 GCA_049522375.1 Acidimicrobiales bacterium
CGCTGGACCCGGGCAGTAGTCCGCCGGCGCGTCGCCGTCTTTTTGTGCTGGGCCGCCGTGGTGGCCGTCGGGCTGTTCTCGACGGTGCGCCTGCCCGGCCTTCTCTCGACCTCTCTGGCCGTGCCGGGGACGGGGTCCCAGCAGGCGAACACCATCCTGACCCAGCGGTTCGGCGAGAACATAGAAGGGACCTTCACGGTCGTCTTCCCCGAGGCGGACGCTTCGCCCGCCACGCTCCGCGTCCTGGACTTACGTTTCGCCGCCGCCGCCCGGGAGGTGCCCACCGGCCGGGCGTCACCGTTGCAGAGGGGCTCGGGGATCCTCTACGGCAACATCGGCTCGAGGCTCGACCTGCAGCGCGCCGCCGCCTATACCGGCCCTCTGCGCCGTGCCCTGAAGGCGGCCGGGATCCCCGGCGCCTACGTGACTGGCGCGCCCGCCGTCCAGCACGATCTGTCCCCGGTGCTGGCCGGCGACCTACACGGGGGGGAAATCATCGCCGTTCTGGCGGCGCTGGTTTTCCTGACACTGGCGCTGGGGTTCTCCTTGGCCGTACTGCTGCCCTTCGTCGTGGCCGTGTGCACCACCTCGGGAGCACTGGCCATCGTGTACGCCCTGGCCCACGAGTTCTTGATGGTGCTTTACGTGCCCAACCTGGTCCAGCTCATTGGCCTCGGCCTCGCCATCGACTACTCGCTGCTCATCGTCCACCGGTTCAGGCAGGAACTGGCAGACGAGGCCCGCCCGCTGGGGGACGCCATCGCTGCCACCATGGCGACCGCCGGTCGTACCGTGGTGCTGTCGGGCGTGGCCGTGGCCATCGGCCTGGCCGTGCTTTTCATAATCCCCGTCCCGTTCCTGCGCTCGCTCGGTGCCGCCGGCTTCCTGGTCCCGGTGGTCTCGGTCCTCGCCGCCCTGTCGTTGCAGCCGGCCCTGCTCTCCCTGCTGGGCCGCAGGGGCATCGGCGCCGTCGGCCCCCTCGGTCAGAGGCAAGACGGCGGCCACGGCCCGTGGTCACGGCTGGCGCACATGGTCATCCGCCGGCCGGTGGTGATGGCGGTCAGCGCCACGGCCGTGCTGCTCGCCGCGGCCACGCCGGTGGTCTGGCTCCAGCTCACGCCGGCCTCGGTCACGGCCGTGCCGCGGAATATCCCGGCTGACCGCGGCCTGGCACTGCTGCGTGACCGCGTCGGGCCCGGGGTGATCACGCCCATCGAGGTGGTGCTCGACTCGGGGAAGCCGGAGGGCGCGCTCACGCCGGCCGTCGATGCCGCCACGCTCCGGTTCGCTCACCAGCTGCTCGACCAGCCTGACGTTTTCGTCGTGGCCATCGGTACGCACCCCCCGTACGTCGACTCCTCGGGACGGTACCGCCGCACGGTAGTAATCGAGCGGGCTGACTTCGGTGCCGAAGTGTCCCAGCAACTCGTCCAGCGGGTCCGGGCGCAAATGCTGCCTGCGGCCCATTTCCCGGCCGGTGTGCGTGCCTACGTGGGGGGTGCCCCGGCCCAGGGCGCTGATTTCCTGACGCGCGTCTACGGCAGCTTCCCCTGGGTCGTCCTGGTGGTGGCCGGGCTCGCCTATTTGGTACTTCTTCGGGCCTTTCGTTCTGTGCTGCTGCCGTTGATGGCGGTGCTCCTGGACGCGCTTTCGGTTGGCGCGTCCTATGGTTTGTTGGTCGTGCTTTTCCGCTTTGGCGTGGGCGCCCATATCCTCGGTCTTTATCGCGTGGCTCAGATCGAAGGCTGGGTCCCGGTCTTCCTGTTCGCCATGCTGTTCGGCCTGTCTATGGACTACGAAGTTTTCTTCGCCACGCGCATGAGGGAATCATGGGACAACGGGGCCGACAACAGCGGCGCCGTGGTAGAGGGCTTGGCGCGCACGGGACGGGTCGTCAGTGTGGCGGCGGTGATAATGGTCGGTGCCCTCTGCGGTCTGGTGGGCGGGCGGGTGGCGGGCCTGCAGGAGCTGGGGGCCGGGTTGGCGCTTGGCGTGCTGCTCGACGCCACGGTCGTGCGGGGCTTGCTCATGCCGAGCCTGATGGTGTTGGCCGGGCGCTGGAACTGGTGGCTCCCCGCCGGCGTCGCCCGTCTCGCCCGCGTAGAAGCCTCGCCTCTGGCGGAGCGCGGGAGGCGAGGCTTCTCGACGGGTACCTTCGATTGTGCTTAGGTGACGCCTACTTGACGACCGTAATGGCCAGGCGGATGGCCGGCATGTGGTAACCGAGGGCCAGGCCGGGGTAGTCCTGGGCATAGGTCAGCACCGGCACCATGCCGTAGGGGGTGTCGGCGAAGGAGGGCGACAGCGAGTAGAGCATCGGGTACATGTCGATCAGGTGGACCCCCGGGCCGCCCGTGGCGTTGAGGTGCAACAGGACGTCCCCGTTGGAATTGAAACCGCAGCCGTAACCGATGTAACTGTTGTCGTAGTCGACACCGACGGTGTTGTCCAGCTGTGTCCATCCCACACCCTTCAAGTGGATGGTGAAGGACTGGCCCTCTTTTACCACCAGCGAGGACACGCCCTGGCCGACGATGCTCTCCTCGACGTAGTAGGGCACTTGCGCCACCAGCTGGCCGTTTTGCATGAGCTGGACGACATGCCAGCCACCCAGCCCGTCAGGGACCTTGATGGTGGCTTGCAGCGACCCGCCCGCGGGCGTCGCCGTGCCCAACGGTGTGGAGGCAAAGATCCAACAGGTGCTGGCGCAGTCAACGCGGTTGCCGACGACCGTCGACCAGACCAGGCTGACCGGAGCGGCGCTCGCCAGGCCCGATGCCGTGAGGGCGACGTTGGTGTCCACCGGCCCCCTGGTCGATGCGAGGGTGGCGTCCACGTTGCTATTGACGGCGAGGCCACTGGCTTGCAGCGTCGTGCGGGCGCTGACCGTGGGGGCGACGTCGACGGGCCAGTCGATCGAGGGGCCGGGGGCGACGGCGTCCTGTGTCACGGTGAAAATAACCTTGGCACCGTTGGTGTACGGGATCGGCGACTGGGCCACGTTCAGGTACAGGTAGCTGATGGCGTTCCCGATCTGGATGACGTGCTTGCCCACCGTCCCCGACGCCCGGATGGTCACCTGGGCGGTGCCCCGGGTCCAGTTGGCCATGAGCTCGCCCACATAGTGGTTGTCGTAGAGCAACGACGCGCCGCCGGTGTACAGGGTGGGGCCTAGCCCGCTGTAGGTGATGGTGATAGGAGTGCCGACCGGCCCGCTCGTCGGGCTCACGGTCACCGTGCGGAGCACGATGTAACCGCCGTGGGCGACCTCCACGCCGTTGACCACGGCGTAGATGTCATGCACGCCGCCCCAGTCGACAGGTGCCTTGAGGGACAGCTGGAACGAGCCCTGGGCGTCAGTGGTCGTGGTGGTCAACGCGACTGCCATCAAGGTGTCGGTCCGGCCGAGGTAGTTCACGGTGTCGGGCTCGCTCTGGACCATCCATGTGGCGTTGGCCGTCGACCACGTGAGCTCGATCTTGGTGTTGGGCGCCAGGTGTGAGCCGGAGATCGTTATCGGGGTGCCGGCCACGCCCTGGTCCGGCGTCACCTCGAGGATCCCCATGTTGTCGCTCGGTGTGGCTGGGTCGACCACCGGGCCGGGCAATGGGGACACGCCGGGGATGGCGGGGGACTGAAGAACGGTGATGGCCGGGTTGGCGGACGAGGCGGGCGTGGTCGCGCCGGGACTGGTGGCTGGCACCGTCGTCACTACCGGCACCGTCGTCGACGAGCTTTGGGCGGAGCTGATGGCGCCGGAGCTCAAGAACAGCACGGCTGTCACGGCTCCGACCAGGATGGCCCCGAGTTTCTTGGTCCTTATTTGCCTTTTCATGAGGTTTCCCCTTCTGAGTCACGGGCGATAGCCATCAAGAGCTGCCCGGTCGGGTCGTTATCTTGCGGGTTGTGTTGCGGGCCCCGGCGCCAGTGCGCCCGGAAATAAACAAGGTGGCTGGCCGCCGGTCGAGAGACCGGCGGTAGCCACCCTGCCGAAAAGAAAGGGTTGGTACCCCTAGGCCTTGACGACTGTGAGCTGCGAGGGCGGTGCCAGGCCGATCTGCGTGAAGTTCCCGGCCTCCTGGGGGACTGCGGGTGACGTCGCCGTCTTCGGGATGGCCATAGTGGTGACGTGGACCCAGAAGTCCACGATCCCGACCGGGTAAGTTGCCGAGATAGTCCAGGCCGCCGTCCAGTACGACGCCTTCCCGTGCGTGCCGTACACCAGCGGGATCCGGGTCAGGCCGGGCACTTTCACGTAGGCGTTGAGGACCGTGGCGGGCGTGAGGTCGATGCCACCGGCGGCGGCATTGATGCCGTCCATACGGAACACGACAACTTGCCCGGGCTGGAACAGGTTCGTTTGGGCGCAACCGGCCGCCGGTGTGGGGGTGCCGCCACCGGTGATGGTGTCCACGTACAGGAAGACCTTGTGCACGCCTGTGCCCTGAGCCGGCGGCCCGAGCGTGGTCGTCGTGGTCGGGGCGGCTGCCGTCACCGGGGCCGCGCCCGCCGCACTGGCGAAGGCGATGGTCATCGTGGCCAGGCCCAAGGTCGCCGTCCCAACGCCGATCCTTGTCATGAGTTTGTTCATACTCTCTCCTCTTTTATTTCATTGCATTCGAAACTCAATTGCGTTCGCGCCATGGGCTAGCCCTTGACCGTTAGTTTCCCGGTGAGCGCCACCGTGTAAGAACCGTTTTGCGAGCCGCTGGTGCCGCCGAGCTTGAGGGTGCCGTTGAACTTGAGGCTGCCGCTCGCCCCGCTGGCCTTGGCACTGCCCCCGGTAACTACGGCGAGGCCCGTGAAGGTGACCGTCACGGGGCCGCTTTCACCACTGCTGCAGCCGCTGGACTTGGACTCGACCACGTGCAGGTTGAGCTTGGCGGCGGCTCCGGCGATGATCCCGGTCCCGGTGAAAGGGTCGCACTGTGCCGTAGAGGACGCGGAGCCCTTGCCGCTGATCGTGCTGGCGCCTACGAGCGTGCCCTTGCCCTTGCCCGTGACCGAGGAGATCGTTACCGCACCGTTGTTGATGAGCAGGGATGCGTCGCCCTGGTAATGCCCGGAGAACGACACGGTCTTGCCCGAGGCGCGGAACGTGTTCGCCCGGGGGGCGGTGGCGCCGGCCGGCGAGGCCATGGTTATCCCGCCTGCGGCCAGCATGAGAGCGAGGAGGGCGCCGCTCATGGCGCCGGCGCCGGGCCTGGCGGCCGGACCGGCCCGGAGCGGGCGGTTAGGTAGCCCTTCGAGATGAGATCGTTGTGTTCTTATATGCACGCCCAGAACACTAAGGCGGTCCCCGCAGGGGTCACTAGGGCCGGACGTCCCATTCCACTAAGGCAAACCGCCCCAGAGACCTAAGGGGCCCGGCCGTCGTCGCCTTTACGGTTTTGTACGGCCTGCCTAACATAGGTTATTCTCTCAGACGAATGAAGAGGGGAACCGTACCCGTTTTGTCGGGCTGGAGTGTACGCCGGCGGCGAGGCCGGCTGTTAGCCGTCGTCGCCGTCGTCTGGTGCCTTACGGGCACCGCCCTGGCACCGCCCGCCGGCGCCGCCGCCCGCCCGGGAGCGGGAAGCGGTCCCGGGCCCGCGGCGCGGGCGACAGC
Source organism: Acidimicrobiales bacterium (assembly GCA_049522375.1). Taxonomy (GTDB): domain Bacteria; phylum Actinomycetota; class Acidimicrobiia; order Acidimicrobiales; family Palsa-688; genus Fen-671. The sequence goes on from JBEKNX010000273.1 coordinate 5,609, forward strand.
GTCCCCGGCCCTTACCGCGTCCTCCTGCTCGCTGCCACTGACCTATGACCCGTACCAGGGTTTCCGAGTCGGGGTCCCGGCCGGGTGGGAGCTTTCCACCATGGGCGGGTTGATCGAGGTGTCAAAGGACGCCACCGGCACCGAGGCGGCGCTGTTGTACCCGGCCGCCCTCACCAGTGGCCTCACCCCCGCCGGGTTCTTCTCGTCCTACATGCGTTTCGAGCAGCGGTCGCTGGCCAGGGAGGGGGTCACCCTCAGCTTCAGAATGCAACAGGGCACCACCGGGCGGCCGCAGGCCTCGATCCAGCTGAGAGGCTCCCGGGCTGTCCTGGAAGGCGAGGCGCGGGTGGTGGTGCTGCCCGTCCGCACCCAGTTCGGCGCCGAGGAGGCGGTGTTCTCCGCCTGGTGGGCGCCACCCAGCCGGTGGGCGGCTGACTCCGCCAAGCTGATCGCCATCAGGTCCTGCTACAGCCCCGCCTCCGCAGACCTGTTCCAGGTCTTCCGGGACCAGAGCTTCACCTACATCATGCCAACGGGCTGGGCGGTGCTGGACGAGGGGCAAGACAACCTCGACCTCCGCGGCTCCAACAACAACGCCGACGTCAGCTACCTCTTCTTCGGGATACCACCTCAGTACAACACCCCACCGCTGGCGCTGGCCCACATACTCCAGGTGGACGGGGTGACTGTCACCAGCGTGCTTTCCGTTACCCGGCTGGCGGACCAGCAGGTCTCGGGGGGCGCCGTGCAGGGCCAGCAGTACGAGGAGCTCCTGGGCCGTTACCAGGGCAGGGCGGTCCACGGACTGGTTTACATACTCACAGACAGCGGCTCGGTGGGCACTTTTGGTGTGATGCGGTCCGGGTTCGCCACCACCAACCTGTGGAACTCGGTCAATGGCGGCCTCATCGAGATGATGGGGGCGGTCCAGCACAGCTTCGTCCAGGACCTCCAGGACATCCAGAGGCTGAACCAGCAGTGGCAGGC
>JBEKNX010000274.1:0-6548 GCA_049522375.1 Acidimicrobiales bacterium
CTGTCGCCGGCGCATCGTGGCCTTCGGCCATCGCCCCCTGGTCTTGTGGGCCTGTCCCGGCCCGGTCCTGAGGAGCCGTCCCGGCCCGGTCCTGAGGAGCCGTCCCGGCCCGGTCCTGAGGAGCCGTCCCGGCCCGGTCCTGAGGAGCCGTCCCGGCCCGGTCCTGAGGGCCCGTCCCGGCCCGGTCCTGAGGGCCCGTCCCGGTCTGGTCCTGAGGGCCCGTCCCGGCGTGGCCAGGCGAGGTCGGGCCGGTGATGGGCACCGCCATGCCGGCGGCAGAGGCGGGGGGCTGAGCGCCCAGCGGGGCGGTCCCCTGCGCCCGGCTAGGGCCGGCGGCGGTGGCCGTCGCACCGTCACCCGATGGAGCGTTGTCGCTGGCCCATCCGGTGAGCCCGGTGGCGGGAGCGGTGGCCTCCGCGTGTTGAGAGCCGAACGTGCCGAGCTCAGGCTCGGGGGTGGAGGCGCCTGAGGGGTCGGCCGAGCGTGCCGGTGCAACCTGAGCCGGCGTCGCCGCCGGAGCAAGCCCCATTTCTTGGCGACCGGTTGAGCTCGATGCTGGTCCGGCCGAGCCCGGCACCTGCGCGGCGGGAGCCGCGGACCGCGCCGGCGTGGGTACGCCGGTCGTGGCGAACGGTGAGCTCGGGCCGGGGCCCCCGCGACCGGTCCCGCCGGCACCCCCCTGGAGGGCACCAACCACACCCCCCCGGATGACCGCGTCGGTGCTCCCCGGCGTGGCCGCGCCGGTGTCCCCCTGGCCCGCCGGACTGGTGGCCCCGGCGGGAGCAGGCACGCCCCTCTGGCCGGGGGCGATGGCCACCTGCACATTGCCCAACTTGTCGGCGAGCGTTTCGAGCGCCGCTCCACCGGGTGACGGCGACCCCGCGCCTGTGGGCACGGCCCCGGTCGGAGCGCCATTGGCGGGGGAGAGGAGCGGGCCCGTCCAGTTGCTGTTGGGCCCGCCAGCGCCCGGAGCGCCGGCCTCGGCTGGGCCGCTGGCCGCCGTACCGCCAGAAGTCGCGCTGGTGGCAGTCGGGCTGGTGGCAGTCGCGCTGGTGGCAGTCGCGCTGGTGGCAGTCGCGCTGGTGGCAGCGCCGCGGGCGGGCTCGCCAGCACCGGGAGCGCCGGCCTCGGCTGAGCCGCTGCCGGTACCTTTGCTGCCACCTGTGCCCTGGGGACCGGCCTGGTCCGGAGAGCCGTCAGCGTCCTCGTTCCCACCCGGTCGCAGGGGGGTCTTCCCGGTGACGCTGGTGGAGCCAGGAGCTACGTCGCCGGTGGTCGCGCCGCGGGCGATGGCCGCGGCTGCTTTGGGAGCGCCGGCGCCGGGCGCGGCCGGCGCGGCGGCCACCGCAGTGCCCTGAGCGGGGATGCCAACGGCGGCCAGGACGCCGGCGAAGGCTGCGTCGCTGGAGCCCGGCGCCGGAGACCCCTGGGTCTCCTGGGCGGTGGGGGCCGTCTTGACGGCGGCGATCGCGGGCATCAGTCGTCCATCCCGGCGGCGGAGAGCACGGAGCTCACATATGCCGTCGTTTGTGCGTAGGGCGGTATGCCGGAGTACTCCTGCACGGCTCCCGGGCCGGCGTTGTACGCCGCCAGGGCGAGGGGCCAGGAACCGAACTGCTGGCGGTAGGACGACAGCAGGCGGGCGGCGGCCGAAATGGACTGGCCGGGGTTGAAGGGGTCGACATCGAGCGACGAGGCCACCGACGGCATCAACTGCATGAGGCCCTCGGCTCCGGCGCCGCTGACCGCTCCCGGTTGGAAGGAGGACTCTGCGCCGGCCACCGCTTTGAGCAGGTTTTCGGGCACACCGTAGGTGGCGGCGGCACTGGCGAAGTCGTCGTCCTCGGTGCTAGACGGGCCCGACGTGCCCGAGGGGCCGACAAAGTCCGAGCTCGGGTCCGTGGCGGCCGGGCCCTCTGTCGGCGTGCCGCTCAGGCCCAGCACTCGCCGTATGGCTGTCGGGTCGCCCACGGGCTCGACCCTCACTTCCGCCCCGGTGTGGGGCGCGTCGATCATCTCGCCGTTGCCGATGTAGATCCCCACATGGCCAGGGGCCGAGACAGTGCCGTCCGATCCGGGGAAGAAGACGAGGTCGCCCGGTTGCGCTTCGGCCAGGCTGCTGACGGGCGTGCCCACCGTGGCCTGCTCCTGGGATGTCCGGGGCAGTGAAATGCCCACGTCGGAGTACACGTCCTGGACCAGCCCCGAGCAGTCGAGCCCCTGAGTAGGGTCCGTACCCCCCCACAGGTAAGGGACGCCGAGGTACTTCTGAGCGTCCGCCATTACCTCCTGGCCCGTGGCGGTCGAAGGCGTGGCCACCTGGTCGAGGTCGCCGTAGTAGGCGGCCCCCGGGGTGGCGGCCTGCTCGGTCCGCTCGTCGTAGACCTCGGTCCTGGGGGCGGCCTGCACGCTGAGCCCTTGGTCGGTGGGCGTGCTCGCCCCGGAGGCGAAAACCGGGGCGCCTTCCTCCAACGGCCAGCCATAGCTGCCAGACAGGTCGGGCGAGGCAGGTAGGTTGGGCGAGGGGGACAGGCCGGGCGAGGCGGACAGGCCGGGCGAGGCGGACAGGCCGGGCAAGACAGACAGATCGGGCAAGACAGGGGCCGGCGCGCCCACCAGCTGGGATATGGACGACACCTGGGCCAGGACCGACTCGAAGGCACCGGGCGGGCCGCTCGGGACGGAGCCCACAGTGGCCTGGATCTGGCTCACCTGGGAGAGCACGGCGGGGAGGCCTTCGACGTAGGTCACAGCTGGGCCTGCGCTTTGGTTAGGGCCCGTTTGCCATGACGGCCGTGACGGGTCGTGACCAGCTCGTCCACCTGGTTGGCTTCCTCGCGCTGGGCGGCCGTGGCGTGTTCTTGGCACTGGCGTTCGTCCAGCTTCTCCAGCACGGACACCGAACGGGCGGCCACGAGGTAGCCCTCCATGGCCGTGGCCACCGCCGCCCGGGCGTCAGCCAGGGCCCCCCTCGCTCCGATCAGCGCTCCGGCCGCCAGTTCGGAGCGTTGCTGCTGCACCATAAAAGGGGCACCGTCGGTGGCCAGGACGTCTTCGTAATGGGCGCGGCTGCGGTCTGCGGCCACTTCGGCCGCCGCCACCTTGAGGTTCGCCCGCAGCAGGTCGGCGCGCGCCACGCTCTCCTGGGCACGCCGTGCCCGGAGGACCGTTTGCAAGGAGAACTCATAGCGTTTCACGGCGCCACCAACATGGCCAGGGCGGCCAGGCTCTGGGATATGGGCGCCACGGTGGCCGCGTCCTGGCGCAAGAAATGGTCGATGGCCGGTTTCAGCTGGACGGCCCGGTCGACCACCGGGTTGGTGCCCTTTACGTAAGCGCCTATTTCGATGAGGTCTTTGGCGTCCCGGTAGGCGGCCATAAGCCGGCGGAGCTCGTTCGCCTGCCCGATCTGCTCGGCCGGCATTATCCGAGGTGCCACCCGGGAGACCGATTCAAGGACGTCGATGCTCGGGAAGTGGCCCGATGTGGCGAGCCTGCGGGAAAGGACTATGTGGCCGTCCAGGACGGCCCGGGCGGCGTCGGCGACGGGGTCGTTCATGTCGTCCCCTTCGACGAGCACGGTGTACAGGCCGGTTATGCTGCCCACTTCACCCGCTCCGGCTCGCTCCAAAAGGCGCGGCATGAGCGCGAAGACCGACGGTGGGTAGCCCTTGGTGGCAGGGGGTTCGCCGGCGGCCAAGCCCACTTCTCTCTGCGCCATGCAGAAGCGGGTCAGGCTGTCCATCATGAGCACGACGTGACGGCCCCGGTCCCTGAACCATTCCGCTACCCGGGTCGCCGTTTGCGCCGCTTGCAGGCGCATGAGGGCGGGTTCGTCCGAGGTGGCGACCACGACCACCGAACGGGCCAGCCCGGCCGGGCCCAGGTCGTTCTCGATCATTTCCCTTACTTCACGGCCGCGCTCGCCTACCAGGGCGAGGACAGAAATGTCGGCTGCGGTGCCCCGGGCGACCATCGACAAGAGGTTTGACTTCCCCACGCCCGAGCCGGCGAATATCCCCAATCGCTGACCGCGCCCGCACGGCAGCATCGTGTCGATGGCGCGCACGCCCAGGGGCATCTGCAGGTCCACGAGGGCACGGCGCAGAGGGTGCGGAGGCGTCCCTCCCGTCGGCACGCGGGGTAGGCCGCGCAGGCTGGGGCCGCCGTCGATGGGCTGGCCCAGAGCATCGAGCGTCCTGCCGCGCAGGGCGTCACCGACGGGCACCGAGAGGCGCCCGGGAGCGAGCTGCACCATGGCCCCGGAACGGACGCCGGCCAGTTCTCCCAGGGGCATGCACACGAGGCCGTCCTCGTCTATGGCCACGACCTCGGCCACCAGCTCGCTCCCCGGCCGGGCCAGGGTGACCGCGTCGCCGATGGCAGCCTGGACACCTTCGACCGTCACGCTCAGGCCCACCACCGAACGGACACGGCCAGTGGACCGTGGCTGAGCGGCGGACTTGGCCGCGTCGAGCCGGTCACGCAGGCAGGCAGCCGTGCTCACAGTGCCACCTCGCCGTCTTCGGCCGGGGGCTCGCAGAAAGCGGCCCGGGCGCGCCGCAGCGCCTCGGCTACCCGGGCGTCGACGGTGGTGCCGGCGCACATGACGGCGCAGCCACCGGGACCGACGGCGGGGTCGGTGACGATGGTTACGGCCGCGGCCGTGCTCCCCAGGGCCAAGGCGTCCCGCATGAACGCTTCATCGTCGGGGTGAACACGCACCCCCACGGGCCCGGTCGGCAGGGAGGCCAGGACGGCCTTGGCCACCTGGAGGGGCCGGTCGGGGCGGGTGCGCAGCTCGCAGGCGACGACGGCCTCGGCCAGCTCGAAAGCGGCGGCCATGAGCTGCTCGGTCAGGGCGACATCACGGGCGCCGCAGCGGGCCATGTACTCGTCGGTGGCGCTGGCCAACTGCCTGACCAGAGCGCTGACCCGGGCCTGGGCGGCGGCCCAGACGGCTTTGTGGGCGGCGAGCTCACCGGCCTTTTCGGCCTGGGCCTGCCGGGCGCCCTCGGCGTAACCGGCCATATAGCCCTTTTGAAAGCCATGGTCGTACCGCTCCTGGGCCGAGGTCAGCTCCTGCAGCACCGCTCCCATCTCGACCAAACCGGGCAGGCTCGTCGTCAGGCCGTCGGGCGGAGCCACGAAGGGCTCACTCGATGTAGTCATCGGTGCTCCGGGAAAGGACGATCTGACCTTCCTGCTCCAGCTGGCGCACGGTGCGGACGATCTCTTTACGGGCTTTTTCGACATCTTGCAACCGCTGAGGCCCGAGAAGGTCCATTTCTTCTCGCAGGTTCTCCTGCGCCCGCTCCGAGAGGTTGGAGGAGATCCGCTCGCGTACCTGCTCGCTGGTGCCTTTCAGGCCCAGGGCCAGTTCTTTCATGTCGACCTGGCGCAACACCAATTGCAAAGCCTTGTCCTCGAGCTTTACCAGGTCTTCGATGGTGAAAAGCCGCTGGCGTATGTCCGAGGCCAGCTGGGGGTCGACCTCGTCGATACGGCTGAGGATGGTCCGTTCGGTTTCGGCGTCGGCCCGGGTCAGGATCTCCAAGAGCGGCTTGAGCGGGTCGCTGTCGACGCGCAGGCGCTGGCTGGCGGCGGCGGAAACGATCCGGCGCTCGAGGCCGGCCTCGACGGCCCGGACGGCCTCCGGGCTCGGTGCTTTGAGCGTGGCGATGCGGTAGGAAACGTCGCCCCGGATTTCCTCGGGCAGCTCCCTCAACATGGCCAGGGCCCGGTCGGGGGGAAGTTTGGAAAGTACGAGAGCGATGGTTTGGGGGTGCTCGCGTGAGAGCACCGAAGCCGCCACGCTGGAGTCCAGGGCGGTGAGCGCCCGAAAATGAGTCCCGACCGGCGCCCCCCCGATCCGGGCCATCATGGCTTCGGCTTTGGCGGTGCTCCCCAGCGCCTGGGACAACAGGTCCCGGGCCACGTCCACGCCCCCCTGGGGGGCCCGCGACTGGCGGTGCGCCTGGGCGATGAAGTCCCTCATGACCTGGTTGACGAGGGGTTCCTCCACGGGCCCGAGATTGGCGATCTCGGCCATGACCTGTTCGACTTCGTCGTTGTGGAGGGCCTGGACGATACGAGCCGCCCGTTCCTGGCCGAGCGAGACGAGCAGCAGCGCCGCCTTGCGGGCACCGCTCATCCGGGACGCGGTGTCAGCCATCAGCGCCTCGCCTCGTCGAGATCCCTGAGCCCGGTTTGCCGTCTGTCACGGTGACGTCCCTACCTGTCGCCGGGGCCGGTCTCGAGCCACGCCCGCAGCATCTCGGCGATCCGCTCCGGCTCACGCTCGATCATCTGGCCTATCTGGCTGACCTCGGCCTGCAGCGGTGCTGGGGCCAGCGGCTCCGCCATGTGGCTGGTCCTCGGCCCCGTCAGGGCCAGGGCCATCTCCTCGCCCTCCGCGTAACCTTCGCCGCCCTCGAGCTCCAAGGTCTGGAAGCCGGGAGGAAGGGCCAGGGGCACCCGGGTCGTCTTGGTGATCCTGCGCATGGAGAAGACGAGCAGCCCGATAACGACGACCAGCACGAGCCCGC
>JBEKNX010000275.1:0-6525 GCA_049522375.1 Acidimicrobiales bacterium
ACCCGTAAGCCGACCGGGACAGGACGAACGGGTCGTTGGCCAGCTCGACACCGACCGTTCGGGAATAGTGCTCCTGCTCGGCCCGACGCCAAGCCAGGAACGCTCCCAAGGCATCGTCGATGGCCATGTCACGACGCTGGTGGGTCTTGGTTGGCCCCTCGCTCACCTGCCGATTCACGACGGTTAGCGACCGGGCTATGGCGAGCGTCCCTTTCGACCAGTTGACGTCGCTCCAGCGAAGCGCGCACAGTTCCCCGCGGCGGGCACCCGTTATCGCCGCTAGCGCCACCGCGGCCGCCAGTACGGTGTCCGTGTTCTCCGCCTCGGCAATCAACTCCTGCACATCTGCCACCGCCGGCGCCGACGCGGTCGAGCGAGCCGGCCGGGGCGGTGTGGCGCGATCGGCCGGGTTGGAGGGCAGCAGGCCCCACTTGACAGCTCGGCCCAGCGAAGCATGGATGACGGAGTGGTGCTGGTGCACCGAGGAACTCGCCAAGCCGCTCTTGTGGAGCCTCCCGTAAAAGGCGTCCAAGTGCCGTCCCGTGATCTTGTCAATACGCATGCCGCCGATCGCCGGCTTGATCGTCTTGGTAACGGTGCGACGGTACTCCCGCACCGTGTAGCTGGATCGGTGGGGGGCGATGTCGTCGAGCCACCGGTCGACGAGATCTCCCAGGGTGCCCACCTGGCCAGTGGCCACTTGCTGGCGCTCCACATCGGCCACCAGCCTGGCGAGCTCCGATTCAGCCTGGCGTTTGGAACCCTTGAAATTGCGACTCACTTGCCGAACCTTGCCGTCTTCACGGCCAGCGAACACTCGGAGCCGCCAGTGCCCTGCACCGAGAGCCGTTCGCTGCAGTTCGCCGGTGTTCGCCGTGCGTGGCTCCCTATTTGGCTCCCCCCGACGTCTGGAAGAGGCGCCTTCGGTAGGCCAATAGGCGGCCTCAATCAGGATCACGACCAAGAGGCGTCTCAAGCGTTGTGGGGTGCTACGGGGTGCTCTTCGATGAGGACTTCCCCCCCCCACCAAGCGATAGCCGATCCGCTATCATAGGACCATGCAGGGGAAAGCCTCCACAACGGCAGGCGCGCTGGTCCAGTTGGCTCGGGAGGAGGCAGGGCTGTCCCAGCGTGAGCTGGCTCAGCGTGCCGGCGTGACGCAGTCAGACATCGCTCGGATCGAAACTGGCAGGCGGGAACCCAGCATCCCGACCATCCAACGGATCCTGGCCGGCGCTGGCCTCGAGCTACGCTTCCGCCTGGCGCCCCTCGAGGACCATGACCGGGTCTTGTTGGCGCGCCAGGCCCGAAGGTCGCCCGAGGAACGGGGCGCCGCCGAGGCCCGCCACCGTCGCAACGTGGCCCGCTTTGCTGCCAACGCTCGCGCTAAGGGGTCGAGTACGTCGTCATCGGTGCCTTTGCCGCCATCGCCCAGGGTGCCCCGCTCGAAGCGACCCACGACATCGACTTCACGCCTCGGAGGAGCGCCGACAACCTCGGGCGGCTCTCCGCAGCGCTGAGCGAGCTCGGCGCCCGCATCCGGGTGGAGGAGATCGAAGAGGGCTTGGTGTTCTCCCACGATGCACGATCTCTTGCTCGCATGGAGATGCTCAACCTCAGCTGCCCGGCGGGCGACTTCGACCTGGTGTTCGCCCCGGCCGCCGCACCCGCCGGTTACGACGACCTTGTGCAACGGTCGGAGGCAATCAGCGTCGGCAGAGACCGGTCGGGAGAAGGACATCCGAGCCCTGCCGGTGCTCCGACGGTTCTTGCGTCAGCGCCACGATGACGCTCCCAGCTCGGACGGCGCATAATCGGGTTTTGGACCCTACAGGTACGTCATGCCCTTCAGCACGTCCAGCATCCACAACTCCTGGTTATAACTCCCGGCATTTCCGCCTTGACGGAATGCCAAATCGCGAGCGTGCGTTCTAGAGGCAAATAAGCGTAACCGCTGCTCAGACGATGAATTCTTCGCTGGCACCCTTCAGGCTCTCACCTGCTCGCGTCAGGCATTCCTTTCCAAGCCTGCGCTTTGACGCTCGCACCCGAGGAAGGAGCCCAGTGCGTTAGTTGCGCACGCTGGGATCTGCGTGGGGGCCGCCCGACAGCGCGGGCGCTACCGCGAGCGCTCTTCAGGGTTCTCAGAGGCCTAACCCCAGGCTTACACCCTTCACGTCAACTTTCGTATGGCCGGGTGCGAACGCTGCCATGCGTTATGTACGGCTACCGAGCTTTCACGTTCCCCAGAGACCCGCTGTCTCCTACGCGGTGGCCGGCGCGCGCCACAAGTCGATGCCTCCCTCGACGGCGTAGCGGTCAATGTTGGCGAGCTCATCGGGGGTTAAATCGAGGTGGTCGAGAGCGGCCACGTTTTGCTCGAGTTGGGCCACGCTGCTGGCACCGATCAACACGGAGGTGACTCGAGGATCGCGCAAGGCCCAGGCGATGGCCATCTGGGCGAGGGACTGGCGTCGCCCCCGGGCGATGTCGTTGAGTGCCCGGATGCGGGCGAGGTTGGCATCGTTGAGCATCTCATGACTGATTGAGCCGTCTCGTGAGGCCCTGGAACCTGGGGGGACACCGTTGAGGTACCGGTCGCTGAGCAAGCCCTGCGCCAGCACGGAGAAGGCGATGCACCCGACGCCTTCAGCGGCGACCACTTCGAGCAGGCGGCTTTCGATCCAGCGGTTGAGCAGCGAGTAAGAGGGTTGGTGGATGAGAAGTGGGATCCCGAGCTCGCGCAGGATGGTGGCGGCCTCGGCGGTGCGCTGGTCGGAGTAGGACGAGATTCCGACATAGAGGGCTTTGCCAGAGGTGACGGCGGAGTGGAGGGCCCCGAGGGTCTCCGCAAGGGGCGTTTGGGGGTCGAAATGGTGGTGGTAGAAGATGTCGACGTAGTCGAGGCCGAGGCGCTTCAGGCTTTGGTCGAGGCTGGCCAGGAGGTACTTGCGGGAGCCGAGGTCTCCGTAGGGGCCCGGCCACATGTCCCAGCCCGCCTTGGTGGAAATCACCAGTTCGTCGCGATGGTCGCGGAAGTCGGTGTGGAGGATCCGGGCGAAGTTGGTCTCGGCGCTGCCGTAGGGCGGCCCGTAGTTGTTGGCCAGGTCGAAGTGGGTGATGCCCAAGTCGAAGGCTCGCCGCAAGATTGCACGCTGGGTGTCGATGGGCCGGTCGTCGCCGAAGTTTTGCCACAGCCCGAGCGATACGGCGGGCAGGAGCAGCCCGCTGCGCCCGCAACGGCGATAGGGCACAGACTGGTAGCGGTCCTCGGCAGGCAGGTAGCTGGTCATGTCACGGCTCCCGGGTTTCGGTTCTCTTCCTTGGCGCTGAGCGCCTTGGTGACGACGGTAAGGTCGTAGCCGCCGAGCCCCTGATCGACTACTTGCTGCCATTCGTCGGCCAGGCCGGCAAGCGTCGCGAACTGGTCATCGCCAGCCGACTCTAGGGAGAGGCGGACGTCCTTGAGCGCGAGTGACAGCGCGAACTGGGCCGAGAACTCGCCGTTGGAGATCCGCTGCAGCTTGGCCGCCTGCCAAGGCGAGACGAGCGGGCTGCCATCGAGCGCCTCGACCAGCGTGCGCGTCTCTAGGCCCAATCGACGGGCTAGGGCCACCGACGCGGCAACCGCTTCTGTGGCGAAGGCGAGCCAGGTGTTGTTGACAAGCTTCAGCCGCGTTCCGGCGCCGACAGCGCCGACCCAGATGGTGCGCCGGCCGAGCGCATCGAAGAGGGTGGCGACGCGTGACCGGGCTTCGTCGGGCCCGGACGCGAAGATCGTCAGCTGGCCCTGCTCCGCCGGGCCCTTGCTTCCCGACACGGGAGCGTCGACCAGCGTCACGTCGGGGCGCTCGGCTTCAACCAGCGCCGCGATACGGTCGGTCCCTGCTACCCCGATCGTGCTCATCTGGGCCCATATAGCGCCGCGTCGGCGGCGCTGTCAGCCACTTCGGCGCCGAGCTGGGCTAAGTCCCGGGTTGCCTCCGGCCTGCGGTCCCAGACGATCGTCGGGATGTCAGCGCGCAAGGCACTGGTCGCAAGCCCGCGGCCCATGGCCCCGATGCCGAGGACCGCAACCTGCTCGTGAGCCCCTGCCAACCGGTATCTCCTTTGCAGTGCCTGATACCACCTTACGCGTACTACCGTGCGACGCGCCCGATGCCAGCACCGCGCCGCTAGGCCCGTTGGTAGTGCTGGGCTCGGCGTGGGCACCGCTCCGGCATCGCACGTTCGCGGCGATGTGGAGCGCGCAATTCGTCCGCAATATCGGCAGCTGGATGCAGACGGTCGCTTCGCAGTGGCTGATGCTGACCCCGAGCACGTCGGGGGACGCCGCGTAGGGCGGACATGGGGGCGAGCTGCTCGGAAGACCTCATGGCTCGCCTCACCCGAAAATGCGAGTCGCGCATTTACGCCCGGCGACTAGTGCGGGGCCGGGCGAGCCGGGCCGGCTCACGGCGCCGGCATCGGTCCCCGCGGCGATGTCCCCGCGTCGCACTGCCGCTTCGATTATCGCCCTGTGCTGGTCTCGGAGCGGGTTGAAGACGCGCTCCCGCCAAGCCGCGGCCAACGCCGGGTCGCGCTGGGCCTCGGCGATGAGGCCGGCGAGGATGCGGCCCGCTCTCGAACCGGTCACGGCATGGGCCAACGCCCTCAGGGCGGAATAAAGGTCGCCACGCCAGGACCCGGTGTGAGGGAGCGGCAGCTGGCTTTGGAACTCGTCCATGAAAGCGTCCAGGGCGAGGGCGCCTCGTGACGGCCAGGACGGTACACGGTGGCCTTGCCCACGCCGGCGATATTTGGTCTACGCGGCTCACCGGTAGCGGGCACCCGGGCGTAGCCGGCGATGTTGCGCGACGTAGGTCTCGTAGACCGCGGTGGGCACCTTGAGCCACGGGCGTTCGAACAGCCTGTACTCGCCGGCGCTCACCAAGTGGGCCGCCAGGTCCGGGCGCTGTGACCTAACGAAACGCCGACCACGCGCCGCGTGCAGCGGGTCGGACACGATAGCCAATCGGTCGAAGCCCTCGACCATGGGCAGGGATAACTCGATGTTCTGCCAAGTGCTCATGGCCTTGGTCTCAGTCCGCACCGATGTAGCCGGCACGCCCAGCTGTATCGCGTAAGCCGCCATCGTTTCTGCTTCAGACGGCCGGCCGCGCGACGGCCCGCCGGAGAACACGATCCTTTCGGCGCCCAGGCTGGCGAAGGCGCGCTTCGCTATTTCCGTGCGCCATTTCTGGATGGGGTGCAGTCTCCCGTCCCGCCTCGCCGGGAAGCCGAGGACTACGAGCGCGCAGCACCCAGGCACGTGTCCCTGGCCTAAGAACCTTTTCGACGCCCGCCAGTGCAGCGCCTCGGACAAGAGCACAGTCCCTAGGACACCCGAGACCACGGTCAGTGCTGCCTTTACCGGTCTCATCGCCGGGCCCGCGCCTCGGCGCCAGCGGTAGTCGTCTTTTCGCTCCGCCGCTCCGGTCGGCGGGCGGCCGCGGCGAGAGGTCTTCTGCGGTCGATGGGAAAAAGGGTACCCGAGACTTCGCCTTAGCCGCGGCGATTGGCGACTGCGCTCATAACCGGCAACGTCTCGGTGACGCTCGAGGTCTTACGCCTGCTCGGGCCAACGTTCGGGACCATGGCCCTAGTGGGCTTCGACGACTTCCCTCTCGCCGACGTGATCGGGGGTGGCTTGAGGTTGGTCGCTCAGGGCACCGAAGCCATCGGAGGGCGCCCGTCGACCTGCTCCGCGCCGGTTCGGATTCTGAAGGGGTCCAGGGCCTCATCGGACGCCGGTCGAGCCCAACAGGCGCCAGTTCGGCCTGCCGGCGTAGGGCAGGGCTCGGATCCGGTAGTTCTCGAAGTTGCGGAAGCCGAAGCCGATCCGTTTGATCCTCTTGATCAAGTTGTTGAGGTCCTCGGTGGGCCCGTTGCTCATCTTGGCCAGGTGGTAATTGCACAGTTTGGCGAACCAGGTCCGGATGGTCCGTCCGAGCTTTTGGACCTCGGGTGGATGGCGCGTCTTGGGCAATGGCCCTGCAGCTCTTCGAGCAGCCGGCGGGCTTCGTCGAAGTCACTGGTCCGGTGTAAGTCACGCAGGCGCTCCTTGACCCGATAGGCAATAGCCTGAAGGGCGCCACAATCTCGACCAGGGCTTTGAGCTGGCAGTTCGTCCAGATGCCGGTCATCATGGCCTGCGGCCTTCTCGCTCCTGCACCTCGGGCTGTGCCGGATTCTGGCGCTCGTCGTGCCGCCCCGGCGAGGCGAAGCCAACAAGGACATCGAACTCGTGGTCCTACGTCGCTACTTGGCTGGCGGGCTTGCCCGCCTTCTGCCCCCCTTCCGACCTCACCCTCTCCTCTGCCCAACAACGGAGGCGGGGAGAAGAGAGGTTGCCAGCGGTCCCGGCTAGCCCCGTATTCCGCACCGTGACCCGGTAAGGCCCTTGCTGTGCCTGTTGGTTGTGGTTGCAGGGGTTGAGTTTTGCATCGTCGCTCCTGGCCTCTTGACGGTTCCCGTTGTGCCAAC
>JBEKNX010000276.1:0-9033 GCA_049522375.1 Acidimicrobiales bacterium
CCCCTGCACTTTTGTGCGCCCCCTGGGATTCGAACCCAGAACCTGCGGATTAAGAGTCCGTTGCTCTACCATTGAGCTAGAGGCGCGAGGTCGCGATAGTACCTAGCGGCCGGGCGGACCAGCTAACCGGGCCCCGTCCCTTGGGGCTCCACCGCTCCGGAGCCGTCTGATATCTTGACCGCCGGCCGGGGGGCACCGAGCATAGGGGCATACGCAGGGTCGACTGGCGAAAATGGGGTGACCGAGGGGACTTGAACCCCCGACCTCCAGGGCCACAACCTGGCGCTCTAACCTACTGAGCTACGGCCACCACAGACTTCTCAGTCTGGCACAGCCACCGGCGGCCCGGCAGAAAACTAAGCGATCTGCCCATTTGCGCCGATGAGTACTCATGGCCCCAAGAGAGGCGATGGGCATCAACGGAAGCAAGGCAGGCCAGGACGAGGATCTCGTCCGTCTCTACCTGGACGGCATAGGTAAGTACCCGCTGCTCAGCAAGGAGGACGAATGGCGGCTGTCCCGGCTCATACACGAAGGCCGGCAGGCCAAAGAACAGCTCGCCCGCCACGGCCTTCACAGTGCCCAAAGACGGCAATTGGCGCTCGCGGCGCAGGAGGGCGACGCTGCTGCTGAGCAGTTCATAAACGCCAACCTGCGCCTCGTGGTGTCGCTCGCCAAGAGGTACCAGGCCTCTGACCTGCCCTTGCTCGACCTGGTGCAGGAGGGCAACCTCGGCCTCATCCACGCGGTGAGCAAGTTTGACTGGCGCAAAGGCTTCAAGTTCTCGACTTATGCCACCTGGTGGATCAAGCAGGCGATCAGCCGGGGGATCGACAACACCGGGCGCACCATCCGCCTCCCGGTCCACGCCGGTGACCAGGTGCGTAAGCTGCTGCGCACCAAGCGGCAGATGGAAAGCCAGATGGGACGGGCACCGACCTTCGCCGAGCTCTCCTCCGCCCTCGACATCCCCGAGCGCGACGTGATCGAGCTTCTCCAGCAGGGCACCGACCCCGTGAGCCTCGATTCCCACGTGGGCCCGGACGGCGACAGCGAGCTGAGCGACATGGTGGCCGACGTCTCGTCACCGACACCCTTCGACGTGGTTTGCGAGGCCATGCTCAGCAGTGAGGTCAACAAACTCCTTCAGGCCCTCGACGAGCGGGAACGGGAGATACTCCGGCTGCGCTACGGCCTCGACAGCGGAGACCCCCGCACCTTGGAGGAGGTCGGTTTGGAGCTCAACCTCACCCGGGAACGTATCCGCCAGATCGAACGCTCGGCGCTCTCCAAGCTGCGCCATCCATCGTCCAAGAACGAGAGCCGCGAACTGCTGGCCAGCTGACAGCCGACCATTCCGCTACCTTCGAAGACGGCCCCCGTAGCTCAGGGGATAGAGCAGCCGCCTTCTAAGCGGCGGGTCGCAGGTTCGAGACCTGCCGGGGGCGCGGGAACGACCTGCTCACGGCCTTCCGGCGGTGTCTTGGGCAAGCCGCTCCCGGAGTTGACCACAGTTTTGACCACAATTAGTGAAACGTTGGCGGACGTCGTAGTACCGGCCGAGCAATGTGGTCGCTCGTAGCTGGGCGTCGCGACAGCACTACTTCTCAAGGGCGGTCGCTCTGGTACCAAAGAGCGCCCGCTCGATCCGTTCCGCGGCCACGGCCTTGCGGTCCGCAAGAACGTGGCTGTAGCACGCGCCGCTGAACTGCTGCTCAAGGCGGCGACCAGCGCACCGTACGAGGGTTGGCCTATGTACGCCGCGCTGCGCGCGATGCCGATCCCCGACGATGTTGTGGCCCGTCTCTTCCATGCAGCTTCATTGCTGCGCGAGCACCGTGGCGACGGGCACATCGCCACCTTGATGATCGAGGGTGTCGGGGGTCTCGAAGCTCACGTCCTCTTCGCGCTCGACATGGGCATGCCCGCGGAGAAGTTCGGACGCATCCACCACCTCCCCGCAGCGCAGCTCGCCACCGTGGTCGACGGGATGCGCGATCGCGACCTGATCGGGGACGACGGTTGGCTTAGCAAACAGGGTCGCGCCGTCCGACATCGAGTCGAGGCGCTCACCGACAGTCTCGCTGCGAAGCCCTACGAGAGCCTCGAGCCCGACGAGCTTGATGAGCTCGTGGCCAGTCTCGAGCCGCTCGCCACGCTGCTACTTGCCGCCCAGGACGGCTAGGCGCAGCCCAAGGTCTCAGTCCCCGCCGGTGAGCACGTCAAATAGATGGGGCAAAAGCCCAGCAAACGGCCAGCGTTTACAGCGATGACGTGAAGACACCGCTGGAGGTAACGCGTCTACGCCGGGGCCAAAACGCTCCCTCGTATACAGAGAAGACACCCCAAAACGCGCTGGAGATAACGCTGACGGCACTGGCACCGGCGAGCAGCTTCGCGGCCAGGTGAAGGCAATGCCAGAACGGCGCACGCAGATCCCCAATCTGGAGCTGACGGCATTCTGCACCTGGACCGAAAAGAGCCGCTTCGCCAACCCGGAGAGCATCACGCCGATTACTGAGTGGTCTGGCTCCTCGCTCGCCCAAGGGGAATGGGTGCCATCGCAAGCGGTCCATGACATTTGCTATGTAAAGGTTCTGAAGGACCTCACTACCGGCGAACGGCGCTCAGCGTCACCATGGTCTCATGACCACTACTGAAAGAGATCAGACCGGGATCAGGGCCAACGGTTTGACCAAGTCCTACGGCTCGGTCCAGGCCGTTCGCGGGATCGACCTCGTGATCGCGCCCGGTGAGACCGTCGCATTGCTCGGCCCGAACGGCGCCGGCAAGACGACGACCATCGACATGATTTTCGGGCTCAGCCGACCGGACAGCGGAACGGTCTCGATCTTCGGTGCATCGCCGGCCGAAGCTGTGAAGTCCGGCTGGGTCGGGGGCACGCTCCAGGACGGGTCGCCACCCGATCAGCTCCGGGTGCGCGAGCTGGTCACGGTGGTGGCGTCGTACTACCCACACCCGCTTCCTGTCGACGATGTGCTGCGTCAGACGGGGATCGCAGACATCGCAGAACGCTGGGCCAGCAAGCTGTCGGGTGGTCAGGCCCAGCGGGTGCGCTTTGCCGCCGCGCTGGTCGGCGACCCCGATCTGCTGGTCCTCGACGAGCCGACCTCGGGGATCGACGTGGAGGGCCGCATCGAGTTCTGGCAGGCCATGCGGACGGTCGCTGAGCGGGGCAAGACGATCCTCTTCGCCACCCACTACCTCGAGGAGGCCGATGCCAACGCCGATCGGATCGTGCTCCTGGCCCGAGGCCGCATCGTCGCCGATGGTCCCGCCACCGAGATCAAGGCCAAGGTCGGCTCGCGCACGATCCGGGCGACGCTGCCGGGCGCCGGCCTCGCCGAGCTGCGGGCACTGCCGGGGGTGCTGAACGCAGAACGTCACGGGGACGCCATCACCCTGTCGTGCTCGGACACCGACACCGCTCTGAGCGCCCTGCTCAGCTCGTTCCCGGGCACCCGGGACACCGAGGTGCGCGGGGCGAGCCTCGAAGAGGCGTTCTTGGAGCTCACCGCCGACGAGGACGATCACGAAGATCGAAACGCCATCGGCGAACGGCCGAGTCGTGGCGGAGAGAAGTCCAGATGAAGGGCACCACCCACGTGCACTACGAGCTCCTTCGGGCGCTGCGCAACTGGCGCACCCTCTTCCTCTCGTTCGCGTTGCCGCTCGTGGTCTACTGCCTGATCGTTCCGGAGAACCGCCATGCTGTGACCGACGGCATCCCGTTCCCGCTGTACTTCATGACGGCGATGGCGGCCTACGGCGCCATGTGGGGCGCGATCAACCCGGGCGCCCGCATCGCCCGCGACCGGTCCAAGGGCTGGGTCCGTGCGCTGCGCATCACGCCGTTACGGGCCCGGACCGAGATCGTGGCCAAGGTCCTCACGGCCTACCTGGTCGCGTTGCTCACCTTGGCCCTGTTGTACCTGGCGGGCGCCTTATTGGGGGTGCGCCTCGACGCGGCCCAGTGGTTCGAGATGACCGGGCTGCTCCTCGTCGGTCTGGCTCCTTTCGTCGCAGCGGGCATTGCCCTCGGCCACGTTGTTAGCGTCGACGCGCTCCCCGCGGCAATGGGCGGGTTCGTCGTCCTCCTCGCCCTCCTTGGCGGCGCCTTCGGCCAGCTCTTCCCCTCGGGCGTCATGCTCACGATCGTGAAGCTGCTTCCGTCCTACTGGCTCGTCCACGCGGGCAGCTCAGTCGTCGGAAGCGGGAGCTGGCCGGCCGAGGGCTGGATCGTCGTCGCAGTCTGGGCCCTCTGCCTGACCCCTCTTGCCGTCCTCGCCTACCGGCATGACACCGGCGAGGTGTGAGCCAGTCGCTCCCAGTACGCTGGGAAAACGTGCCTGCCGACATCGCTCCGGCCACGACGGCCAAAGCGGAGTGGGGTGCGTCCCAGCGTTACTGGGCCCGGGGGTGGCGAGCGGCGGTCCTGGTCTTCCTCCCCCTCATCTATCTGATCTTCGTGGCGGGAGCGGTCCACAAGTACTCGCGGGGGGCGCACGCACTGGCCGGGTACGGGATCCTCAGCGGCTTCTGCCTCGGCTACGTCGCCCTCACCGTGCTCGTCCGCGGTGGCAAGCCGTTCAGCGCCGAGCGCTTTTGGCCTCTCTACGGCTTCCTCACCGCGCTGTCGGTTGCCGAGCTGCCGTTCGCCCGCGCTCCCACGTTCGTACTGGGCCTTTACCTCGTTATGATCGGCGTCGCTTATCTCGGTGCCCGGGCGGTACCGATCGTCGCCGGGCTGACGCTTGCCTCCATCTTCGTCCCGGCCGTCGTGCCCTCCTGGCACCAGAGCCTCAGTTCAGCCATAGGCAATTTCACGCCGATCGCCATCCCGGTCGTCGCCTTGGTCACCTTCGTTGTAAGCCGTGGGGTGCGGGACGCCCTTGAGCTCGCCGAGGCACGGGCCCAGCTGGCCCTCCTGGCCACGGACATTGAGCGCAACCGAATTGCCCGCGACCTGCACGACTTGCTTGGCCACTCGCTGACGACCATCACGCTTAAGGCCGACCTTGCCCACTGCCTCAGCGCCACCGAGCCGGCCCAGGCGGCGCAAGAGATCGCCGAGGTGGCGGAGCTCTCCCGGCGGGCGCTGGCCGAGGTCCGGGCGGCAGTTTCGAACTACCGGGAGGTGACGTTGGCGGGCGAACTTGCCCGCGGCAGGGAACTGCTCCGGGCGTCGGGAGTCGTGGCCGAACTACCGACCGCCACCGACGTAGTGGACGTCTCTCACCAAGAGCTGTTCGGCTGGGCACTGCGCGAGGGCCTCACCAACGTCGCCCGGCACGCGCACGCCACCAGGTGCACCGTCGTACTGACATCTTCGGAGGTGGAGATCCGCGACGACGGCATCGGGAGCGCCAGTGCCGCCTCCGATGGCAACGGCCTAGCCGGGCTCGGAGAGCGGGTCGCCGCGGCGGGGGGCAGGTTGGAGGCCGGGCCGCTCTCCCCGCGGGGCTGGCGGCTGCTCGTGTCGTTTGGCCCGGCGATGGCTACGCCCACGTGACGGTCCGTCTGCTGCTGGCCGACGACCAGGAACTGGTGCGCCGTGCCCTCTGCGCCCTGCTCGACTTGCAGGAGGACTTCGAAGTTGTGGCCGACGTCGGGCGCGGCGATGAAGTGCTGGCCGCGGTCAAGGCGCACCGCCCCGACGTCGCCCTCCTCGACATCGAGATGCCTGGCTTGGACGGGCTCGCGGCGGCGGCCGTGCTGGCTGCGCAGGTGCCGGCCTGCCGCGTGATCGTCCTTACGACCTTCGGCCGAGCCGGCTACCTACGCCGGGCGATGGAGGCGGGTGCCCTCGGCTTCGTCGTGAAAGACGCACCGCCGAAGGTGCTGGCGGACGCGATCCGAAGGGTCATGGCAGGAGAGCGCGTCGTCGACCCCGCACTGGCCGCCGTGACGTTGGCGGCGGGCGAGTCCCCCCTGACCCCTCGGGAACGCGACGTGCTCGCCGTAGCCCGCTCGGGCGCCACCGTGGCCGAGATCGCCACCAAGCTCTACCTCTCAGAAGGGACGGTCCGAAACTACCTGTCCTCGGCGATCGCCAAGACTGCGGCCCGCAACCGGATAGACGCGCTCCGCATAGCAGATGAGCGCGGCTGGCTGTGAACGGCGACCTGTCCAAAGCTTGTTCCGACGATATAGGCGTATCTCCCGATCTGTGAGAGTGGTCGGACTCCATAGGTGATGCCCGCGGGAGACCACATGACGGAAGAAGACCCGTCTCGACCAGTTCTCGCCAGCCGCGAGAACGGAATTGTCGCCGACTAGGCCCTCCGGATACTCGGCCCAGATCCCCAAATATGTACGGGTGGAGAACGCCCGAGTTACAACTAGAATCCGCTCATAGCGACGGATTTGGCGTTGGTAAGTGTCGCCCGCCAGCATGATGGGTCCACCCCTCCGCCAGGTTGATGGGTCCACCTGACCGGGTAACCAGTGCTGACAACGCGATGATCGCGGGTCTCGTGGCGTAGGTCAATAGCGCCGTCGTCGACGGCGAGGCCTTGGCGTCGTAGTGCCTATCGGGAGGCCGGGCTTCTCGTGGCTGCGGTAGGACTCTCCTTCGAGGACAAGCTCGTAGGCCGCCGACTTCAGCCGGTCGACAGCGGACTGGGCCAACAGGGCGTCCGACAGCTGTCCTAGCCACTCGATGGGCTCCCGGTTGGAGGTGACGACCGTAGATGAGGCCCGGTGGCGCTCCACTATGAGCTCGTAGATGTCCGCCGTGTCGAGCGCGTCCATGGGCTGGAGGGCGAAGTCGTCCAGGACCAAGAGGTCCACCCGGACGAGCTTCCTGATCTCGGCGTCGTGGCTGTTGTCGAGCCTTGAAGCCCTCAGGCGTTTTAGCAGCACGTCGGTGCGGGAGGACATGACGCTGTAGCGACGGCGCACGGCGGCGTGGCCAAGGGCAGTGGCCATGAACGTTTTGCCCACCCCGACCGGCCCCAGGATGATGGCGTTGTGGCCGGCGTCGATGAAGCGCAACGAGCACAGCTCGTCCCAGACCTGGTGGTCGAAGCTGACCTTGGTCGAGGCGTCCCAGTTCTCCAGGCACATGTCGGGGTCGAGCCCGGCAGCGCGCGCCCTGAGCGACGCCGAGGTTGTCTCGCGTCTGGTGACTTCGTCCGACAGCACCAGCTCCAAGAAGTCGGCGTAGGCCATGTCGGCGCTCTTGGCCAGCGCCAGGCGTTCAGGCAAGGTGTCCAGGCAACGGCCGAGCTTGACTTGGCGCAGTACGGCTCTCCCGGCCGCACGAGGCTGTCCTGACGAAGACCGTCCTCTACGTTGGCTCCTAAGGCCCTATTGGGCGCGGGGGTGGTAGTTGTGCCCGGCCGTCCCGGCCTCTTCATAGCGAACTGGTCGGCCGGGCGGGCGAAACGGCCGGGCAGGGACAACTGCCGGGGCGGGGCCTCGAGCTCTTTGGCCTCGGTGGCACGCTCGAGCATGCGGCCGATGAGCCCGACGTTGAACGCTTCGGCGTCGGCCGCTTTGGCACAAGCCGCCTCCACTCTCTCGGCGCCCCATTTCCTGACCAGGCCCAGCAGCGCGTACACCTGGCGCATCTTGCGCCACGGCAGGGGGTCGTCCAAGATGACCCTGGCGTAGGCCCCGATGGCCGGGCCGTGCGAGGTGGCCAGGCCTTGCAAACGGTCGATGTCCCTCATGGCGTAGATGGTCTTTTCCGCCGGGAAGTCGGCCGGGTCGGTCGAGCGCCCGCCGGGTGGTTGGCGGGGGTGGGTCTTCACCAACGTCCCGCGCCAGTAGACCCTGACCAGGGCTCGGTCCGCTCGCGCCTCAACGCGTTGGCCGATGAGCCGGCTGGGCATCGAGTAAAGGGCGCGGGCCACTTCGATGTAGTGGTCCCGATGGACCTTGGGGTTGGCGTACACGGGCAGGTCGTAGGCGAACAGCGGGGGCGGGAGCAAACGGGGCAGCTCCTCTTCGGCGAAGACCTCGGCCGGGCGGGCCGCCGTTGTGCCGTGCACGCGTAGGCCGGCCCGTCCCCGGCACCACCTCTCTGCTCTTTGCTGCGCGTCGGCCAGGTCGATGAAGCTCTCACCGGCGAAGAACGAGCCGCGGACGAAGGGCACCACCCGCTCGACCCTCGGCTTGTCGGTCGGCTTTCGCACCCGGGCGGGGTCGATAAGAAAGCCCCGGGACTGGGCGTACTCGACAAAGGCCTGGTTGAAGTGCGGGTCGATCGGGTCTGCCTTGTCCACCACGCTGCCCATGTTGTCGGGGATGACGACCCTGAACACACCGCCGAAATAGGCCCACGCCGCTTCGAAGCCGGCGATCACGGACTCGGTGGTCTGGCGGAAGCTGAGCCATACAAAGCAGTGGCGGGAGTAGCAGGCGGTGAAGATGAGCGCCCAGCAGACCTTCTTGCGGCCCGAGGCCGGGTCGGGGACCAGGCCCATCTTGCCGAAGTCGACCTGCAGCTCCGAGCCGGGCTCGCCGTCGGCGACCCGCAGCGTCGTGCCCCGGGCAGAGCGGCCAACGCCCAGCACTCCCAGGGCATAGCGCTGGACGGTCCGCTCGGGCACCACTACCCCTTTGCGCTCCAGCAGCTCGGTCGCCTTCACCGCTGTCAGGTGCTGGTCGACCAGCCAGGTCTTCAGCTGGTCGTGGTGGGCCTGGAGGGCTGACCACGACTCCCCATGCCCGTCGGGGCGGTGCGGCCGAGCGTGCTCGCACACCTTGGCCATCAGCTCATCGTCCAGAGCGTCTTCGCCGGCGTCGCGCTCCAGGCCCGCTGCGGTGGCGGCGGCGATGTAGCGCTGCACGGTCTTGCGGTCCAGGCCCACCAGCGCCGCGATCGGGCGTGTCCCTTTGCCGCGCAACCACAGGCGCAGCACCTCTTTGACTTCGTACACACGGACCTCCCTGAATGCCATTGCCACCTCCATGAGGGCCGCTGTCGGCCTGGTGGCAACTTCACCGGCAGCAGCGCCGTCACTGGTGGACCCAGGGGTGGTCCCATAACTGGCGGGGCGGGGG
>JBEKNX010000277.1:0-11748 GCA_049522375.1 Acidimicrobiales bacterium
GCCCCGGCGCGAGCGGGCGGGCTTGTGGACGGGTGGGCCTCGGTCCAGTTGTGGCCGTTCCAGGTCCAGGTCGCACCAGAAGCCAAACCTCCTGGAACGTTGTCGTACCCTCCGAACAGAACCAGCTGGGAGGTGGCCGGGTCGTAGGCCATCGACGCCAACTGGAGGTCTCCTGGGCTGGTGAAGGGGTGGGCCTCGGTCCAGTTGTGGCCGTTCCAGGTCCAGGTGTCCGATAGAGTTCCTGGGCTCGCCCCGTACCCGCCAAAGAGAACAATTTGCCTAGTTGCGCCGTCATAGGCCATTGACGCCTCGAAACGTGGGGGTGGGCTCACGGCGGGGCTGGTGGCGGCCCAGCCTCTGCCCTGAGCCGATGCCGCAAGAGGCGAGGACGTTGTGAGACCTACTGAAACAACAGCTGCCAGAGCGCCCACTACCACCGACGCCCTCTGGCAGGCTCGTGTTCCCTCACGTTTGAGGGCCAACAGTTTCATGAAAGCTCCCTTCTGGTCTGGTGTTACCGGCGCCTTTAAATGGCAACGGTTTGGCAGCTTTGAGTGAGGACTGTTCGGCGTGACTGAGTGGTGACGCGAAGCAGCGCCGGCCTCGAGACGTGCTCGAAGGAGCCGGCGCTGTGAACGTGTCAACAACTAGGTCTTCAGGCGCGGAGCCTCTGTAGTCGGGCCGGGCCGTTCCCCGCTCATGTGGGAGGGAGCTCGATCCCCACCTCTGTTATCTCGGCCCCGAGGGCACGCAGGTCTTCGTATTGCGACATCAGCCGCACGACCACGAACTCGGCGGCCGTGCCCGGCAGCAGCTCGAGCTGCAGGGTCACCCGTGGGCGGAGCGGGGCCCGGTCGGCCCGGGTCACCGGCTCAGCTCGGCTATCGCCTTTTTGGCGCACATGTCGTCGACCAAGCCCTTGCCATCGGCGGCCGCTGCCATCAGCGCAGCGGTGGCAGCGTTGTTCAGGGCGCGGGGCAGGCCGTTGGAATAGCGGTGCAGGCGGGCCGCGGCATCGTCGGCGACCAATGGATCTGCCCGGCCTGCGAGCGCCAGGTGGTGCCGTAGATATGCGACGGACTCGGCCAGGTCCATGCCGCCGAGGCTGTAGCGCACGCTGATGCGCTGGTCGAGCGCCGCAAAAACACCCTGGCGCAGCCGGGCCGCCAAGGTCGGCTGGCCGAGCAGGATGCCCGCGAACGGCGAGGCCGAGTCGAGCTCGGCGTTCGACAGGAGCCGAACTTCCTCGAGCTGTTCAGGAGAAAGCAAATGTGCTTCATCGATCACCAAAAGTACCCGGCGGTGGCGCTCGTGCTCCTCGGCGGCGAGCAGGGCGGCGGCTTGGTTGATGGCCTCGGCTTTGTGGAAACGCGGTGTCGCCCCCAAAGCAGTGGCAATGGCGACATATAGCCCGCGGCAACCTCCCGACGGGTTGGCCAGGTAAACGACCGTGTACTTGGTCCGGTCAAGGCCCGCCACCGCCGCCCGCACCGCCACGGTCTTGCCCGCGCCGGTGTCGCCCACGACCACGCCCAGGGCGGAGTGGTTTATGCAGTAGTTGACCCGAGCGACCGCTTCGGCGTGGCCCGAGCGCTCGAAGAGCTTGTCGGCGGGGACGGACTTGGTAAAAGGCGTGCGGGTAAAACCGAAGTGGGAGGCCCAGATGTCGGCTCCGGCCATCACAGTGCCGCCTCGTCGTCGTGGCCCCAAGCCTCCAGGCCGGGGAGGTGCCGGTAGGAGATGGAGCCCTCGCCCAATGCCTCGGCGTGGGCGGCGGCCACCAGGCCCAGGTAGTCCACCCCGGGCCCTTCGGGGGCGGGCTCGGGGGCAGCCTGGGGCACGGCCGGGTGCACGTGGCGGCCGATCACGAACGGCACGGCCGCCCCGGCCGCGACGCCGTTGTCATAGACGTCAACTTTGGCCAAGTTCTCTGGGTCGAAGCGCAGCTCGACCGTCCGGCCGACGAGCTCGGGCCCGACCCCGAAACGGTTGGCAAAAAGCGAAACCGTCGCCGTTTTGGTTACCCGGCGGGTGACCGACCAGCGGAAGGCCTCGGAGAGCTCCGACGGCGAAGGGATATCCGGCGTAAAGCCTTCCAGGAACCTTTTTGCCGGCGCCTGTTTGGTCTCGGCGTGGGCCCGGCAATTGGCGACCTGCTCGGCCCAGGCCATGAACAGGTCGTTCAGCTCGGCGAAACTGGCTGTGCCCCGGGCCTCAACTTCGGCGATAAATGAAGAACGTATATAGGAGTTGAGCCTTTCCTGCTTCCCCCGCCCTTGGGGCGCATAAGGCTTGGAGTGCACCAGGGCTATGCCGAGCACGGCGCACGCCCTGGCTAATTGGTGATTAGCATAAGGAGCCCCGTTATCAACATATAGGACCTCTGGCAGCCCCCGGCGCGAAATTGCCGAACGCAGCACGTCTTGGCCGGCGCGGGTGTTCTCCTCGGTCACCCAGCGCCCGTGCACGAGCAGGCGGCTGTAGTCGTCGACGAGCAAGAACAGCTTGGCCCGCTTGGAACCCGGGGCACGCGGGCACGGCACGAAAGGCCCGTGCAGCACGTCGCCTATCCAGATCTCGTTGGGCCGGGCCGCCTCGAAGCGCCCGAACGCACGTGCCGGGGCGGCCGACAGGGCTTGGCGGGACAACCCGAGGCGGTGCAGGTGCTCGCGGACCGTGCGCTCGGCGAGCCGTACCCCGTGCGCCCGGCCGATCATGTCGACGATCTGGGCCGACGAGCGCGCCGGCACCGCCCGGCGCAGCTTGGCTGCTTCGTCCAGCCACTGGGGCTCGGCGCGGGGACGGCCCCGGTCCGAGCGGGGCACCGGGGCGAGCCCCGCCAGGCCGTCTTTGGCGTAGGCGGCGAGCCAGCGGTCGATGCTGGTGCGGCTCACCTGTCGCTCGGTGCCTTCGGGGGTCACCCAGGTGCGCGCCGCCAGGTCCCGCACGGCCCTGCCCCGCTCGGCGGGGGTGAGCCGGCGGCCCGCCGCTTCTGAGATCACGCCGTAGCGGAACAGCGCCAGCTGCTCGGCTTTGTCTTGGTGACCGTTGGCCATAAATGCCTCCTTATTGGCAGCGTTGCCGGCCCTCGGCACGCCCAATAAGCATCCAAAGCCACTTTCAGGTGCTTGACCAGGGCGGATGTATGTTGGTGGTGAGCAGGTGCCCGCCGGCCAGCGCGTTGGCAAAGCGCCACAGGCGGCCCACGGCCCCGCCAAAGCGCCTCCGCGCCGTCCGCCAAGCCGAGCCCAGCGCCGCAAGTACTGCCGCCACCGGTCCTTTGGGGAGCCGGGGAGCTGGGGCACCGAGAGCCACGCAAGCCCGCACGGCGCCGAGGGCGAGCATTTCGGCTCGGGCGACAAAGCGTCGTCGCCAGTCCCGCACCGTCTCATATGGCAGGTCGAGCACATCGGCGGCCCGGCGGGCATGGCCGTCAACCATCGCTTCGAGCGCCGGGCCGATCACACCGATGGCGTCGAGACGCCCATGGGCCACAAAGCTCGGCAGCACGGCGTGGCTGGTAGCGCAAGGTTTGCAGCGTTGCCGGCGGACCAGCAGCGCCCGCGACCGGCCGACCCTCAGGTCGCGTTGGTACCAACCCCAGTAGCTCATCGGTTCTTTACAGCCCGGGCAGCGAAGGCGCGGGACGTCGATGTCGCGCCCGGCCGCCGCGTACTGCTCGACACCGAGCGCCGTCGGCCATACGATGGCCATTGGCTATTAGCCCTTCTGGGCCCCCTCCGATTGAGCGACCAACTCCAGAGCGGCGGGGGCCCTGTCGCGTCCAACACAAGGTCGGCCCCATCCTCTCCAGTCCCACACCCGCCGTCCAGCCCACCCTCCAGGGAGCCAACGCCCAAGTCCGGCCCCAACTACCTCCGCCGGTTCATACCCCTACGCCCTCACGAAAAGCTGCCGGTAACATCTGGTAGACATTCACTGGCCAGGGGAGGCCTGGCCTCGGCTATTACGTGAGAACAGGTTGTGCTCCGAGCTGTCGCCCCGCATGTCACATAGGCAGGAACGAGCTTGGCTCGCCGTCGCATGGCCGCCGTACGGCGTGCCTCGCGTACCCACCGTGGAGCACCAAGTTGCACCGCGTTTGCGGTCACGCCGAAAGTGGCCGACAGCCGCGGAGCCCCTCACCCTGGGCCCGACCGTAGCGAGGACGGGAGCCAGCTCCCGCATGTGGCCCGTAGACCGTGGTGGCCAAGCCCGAGGAACACCTTTGAAGGGCAACGAGTGACCTCCGCGTGGAACTGGGCACACCATACACGATCCGACAACGGCGCTCCCCCGGAGCGTAACGGCCTTGCGGGGTCCGAGAACTCGTATTACGGGCCAACGAGATTGCGACAGCCGGGCACACCAGTCCCGTTGTGTCGTCTCGGTTCGTTGCACCGTGTTCCAAGACGAGTGCCCACCACAATAACGTTTGATTCTGTAACTGTTTCAGCCGATGAGCCCAGCTTGAGACGGTGTCGCGTAATCGCGGATCGGGGGCGGCTCCCGGGAAGGGGGTCCGGGGCCACAACCACAATCATTGGTTGGCGGAAGGCGGTCATCACGGTTAGTCCTTTCGGAAGTTGGAAACCACCCTGGCATGAACGCCGGTTGACCAGTCCGGACCCGCGGGGAGCTGCGGTACGTGGCCGACCCTGCACGAGCCTGGCCGCTTGCTAGGAAGAGGACCGTGACCGACCGAAAAGCCATCACCCGAGCCGAGCTGGCGGGCGTGGCGGCAGGCCTGCGGCGGCTCCTCGATGCCATTGCCGCTGGTGATCTGTCCGCCCCGGCTGGCACGGTAAACCGGTTGGAAGGGGCCTGGTTGGCACTGGAGGCGCTCGCTGCCGGCCGGACGGTGTACGCTGAAGAGCTGCTGGGATCCCCATCCGACGATCGGATTTGACCTATACGACCGTTTCGTCCATATGCATCCATCGCCACGAACTTGGGATCCCGTAGGCATGAGTGATGACACCGATCTCCCTTCCGGTCCGTCTGCCTAAGTCCTGGGCCCCTGAACGGTGGTCGTTCTCGTATGCACCTATCGCCCTCAGGCAGGACGCTTAGGGCCCGTCGCCTTCTCGGCTGCAGGTCGCCTCTTCTGACTTTCCTTCCTGTCCTTGAGGGCTGAAGCGGCAATTTGTCCGATAACGCTCGTCAGCTCATCCTCAAAGGTCAAAGAGCAATCAGAAGCCCCAGAACGAGCGTGGCCCACCTCATTGCGCATTCCAGTGATTGCGAACAACGATTCCGGTTCAAAGCGAACGCGGTTCCGGTCGAAACCGAACAGATGCCGGTTGGCAGCACCTGTGGTCGCTGTTCGGTTGTCAAGTGGCCCAGCCCAGCTGGCGGCCAGGCCACCTGACAGGCTACGACATCTTTGCTCGCCTGCTCCTGTAGGCAGCTTGTGAGCATGCCGGTGAGCAGTACTTGCGTGGCCGGCCAGTGGGCGGCTGGAGGAGCGCGGCGCCGCACGAGGCGCAGGGACTGAACAGTTGCGGGCGGTCCGTAAACAGGTCGTTCAGGCGGTCTGCGAGCTCTTCGGCTTGGCGCTTGCTTAGGTTGGCGGTCGCGACGACGCTGCGTTCCCCGTTACGGATACGGACGATGTGCTGTTTGCCCGGGACCCGGGAGCTGCCCAGTTCGGGAATGGCTGTTAGGAAAGGCACGGCAGTAACCTAACGCTATCGTCGTTGCGGCTGGCGCGCCGGGGCTCATCGTCGGGTGCCTCCGGGCCGGGCCGGCGAAAAGCGTTACGCATTGTTGGCCTCCTCGTTCACTGGCTGGCGTTTTCGCATCGAGGCGCCCTTGAGCACGATGCGGTGTGCCGCCTGGCAGGCGCGGTCCAGGACAGCGTCAGCCAGAGTTGGGTCGGACATCGAGGGGTGCCACTTGTCGACCGGCAGCTGGCTGGCCACGATCGTCGAGCGCAGCCCGGCGCGGTCCTCCATGACCTCGAGCAGGTCCCGGCAGGCTTCGACCGGGGCCGGGCTCAAGAGGAAATCGTCGAGCACGAGGACGGCTACCCGCGCCAGCTGGGAAAGCGTGCGGGCGTAGCGGCCGTCGGCACGCCCGAGCGCCAGGTCGTCGAGCAGCCTGGGGGCCCGCAGGTATAGCGCCGTGTGCCCCTGGCGTATGGCCGCGTTGGCCAACGCACAAGCGACGTAGCTCTTGCCACAGCCAGTCGGACCGGTTATGAGCACGTTGTGGTGCTCACGGGCCCATGCCCCCTGTGCCAGGGACAATATGACCGAGCGGTCCAGTCCCCTCGGCTGGCGGAAGTCGACGTCCTCTACACATGCGGCCGGGTAGCGCAGTTTCGCTGCTTTCAGGCGGGCGGCGAGACGGCGGCTGTCGCGGGCGTCGACCTCTTTGTCGACCAGCAGCCCGAGCCGGTCGGCGAAGGGGAGCTCGTCGTAGGTCCCGGGCGCAGATAATTGCTCGGCGAGGCCGGCTGCCATGGCGGAGAGCCCCAGGGCGGCCATTTTGTCGATCGTCTGGTTGGCGAGCATGTTCAAGCCTCCTTTTCCTGCTCAGCCCAGTACGAAGCCCCGCGCAGGTTCTCGTGGTCGGGCGGGGCCGGAAGCTGCGCACTGGCCGGCAATGGCACCCGGTCGAGGCCCTGGGCCAGGATCGACTTGACCGAGCTGTAGGAGATGGCCCCCGAGGCGAGCGCCCGCTCGCAAGCTGCCCCCAGGCGTTCGTTGCCGTAACGCTTGGCCAGGCTCATGAGGCCC
Source organism: Acidimicrobiales bacterium (assembly GCA_049522375.1). Lineage (GTDB taxonomy): Bacteria > Actinomycetota > Acidimicrobiia > Acidimicrobiales > Palsa-688 > Fen-671. Next base: position 6,744 of record JBEKNX010000277.1, read on the forward strand.
AGGCAGGCCCGGTAGGAGTGTTCGGGGTGGGGCCTGGAGGCGAGGATCTTCTCGGCCAGCTCGGCAGCATGGGGGCTCACGGTCCTTGCCCACTCGATCAGGCGGGAGGGCGCCCACTCCAGGTGGGCGCGATGCGACGGCGGCATGTGGGCGGGGTCAGTTATGTAGCGGCGCCGGCCGTACTCGCGGGCGTGGCTCGCCACCCGCCGGCCGGCTTTGTAGACCTCGACCGTGGCTTTCGTGGCCCGCAGCTCGAGCTTTTGGTGCACAAGCGTGTAAGGGACGGAATAATATTTGTGGTCGTACTCGACGTGGTAATCGATGTTGACGGTGACCTTTTTCCATTCGGCCAACTCGTAACGCTGGGCGGGCAACGGCTTTAGCGCTGGGCGTTCCAGCTCCTCGAACAGTTCCCTGCGGGAGGTGGGCTCGCCCCTGAAGGCCCTCCCGTTGAGCTCGGCCACCTTCTCCCTGATGGCCCTGTTCAGATCGGCCAAGCTGAAGAACTGCAGCTTGCGGAGCGGCGCCAGCACCCAGCGTTCTACGACCAAGACGCCGGCTTCGACGGCTGCTTTATCGCGGGGCCGGTAGGTCCTTGTCGGCAATATTATCGTGCCGTAATGATCGGCCAGCTCGGAATAAGACCGATTTATCTCAGGGTCGTAATAACAGGCTTTGGTGACGCCCGATTTCAAGTTGTCGGGCGTCGTAGCCACCGTCACGCCGCCGTACGTCTCGAAGGCGTGCACGTGGGCCATGAGCCAGCTCGCCAGCGCCTGGTCCGGGGTGGCCTCGACGTAGAGCATCCCCGAGGCCCCGAGCACGGCCACGAAGACCTCGGCTTGGGCGACCTCTCCTGTCGCGAGGTCGGTGACCGGCACCTTGTCGCCGCTGAAGTCGACGAAGGTCCTCTCGCCGGCGGGGTAGCTGAGGCGCATGACTACTTCCTGGGACCCGAGCCAGCGGTCGTAGTGCGAGCAGAACTGGCTGTAGCCCCAGCCGTCTGGGTGCTCGGCCTTCCATTCGAGCCAGACCAGGCGCAAGGTCACGTGCTTGCCGCTGCGCAGCTCCCTGTGCACCTCGCGCCAGTCCGGCACCGGCCGGGCCGGCCCGCCCGTGGGCGGTGGGAACAAAAGCGCCTCCAGCGCTTCTTCGTCCAAGTCCTCGGGCAGTGGCCAGGACAGCCCGGCTGTCTCAGCTCTCACCAGGTACTCGTGGACTGTGGCGGGCGCTGCCCCGATGTTGGCAGCGACCTCCCTCATGGTGAGCCCGGCGGCCTTCAGCCGCAGGGCCTCGCGTATCTTCCTCATAGGTAGCCTCTTTCTGGGCACGTGGTCCTCCTTGGGTTACATGGCTGTAACCAAGTCAAGAGGGCCGCGTGCCCGCCTTGGTGGACCAAGGCGCTGCCGGCCGGGCTACTGGCCGCGTTCGCTTTCAGCCGGAAGCTTGTTCGGAATGAACCGGAAGGGTGTTCGGATTGGCCCGGAACCGCTGTTCGTTTTCGCCCGGATTATGCACCTCATGGAGCAAGGTCCCGCAGTACATGGCAGGGTCAGCGAGCTGGTCTCGTCTGATGACGATGCGGCCGTTGTGGCTCTCCCATACGCCCAGTACAGGCGCACCGGCTTCGTTCAGCCGCATGGTCTCGGACACCCGCACGTCTATCTTCATCTTCGCCAGACTGACACCGACAAGGCGACAAGCCGGTACGGTCAACGCGAAGACCCTCTGCTCCTCCGGGGTCAAGGAGGCGGGCTCGACGAAGTTGAACTGGAAGCTCTCGTTCCAGGCCTGTCTGTAGCCGTCAAAGTCAAGCAATGGCTTGCCCGTCATGTCTTTAAGCCCTCCAAGCTTTTGGGCTATCACATCGGGGACGACCACTAGGCGGTAGCCGTCGTCCCGGGCGTACTGCAGTTGGGCGCCGCCCGACCCGTACTGCCAGGTAGTGACAAAGACGACCTTCTCGTTGGTGGCCAGGACCCGGCAGGCGTGGAGCGCCACGTCCAACCAGGCAAGCTCGTCATGCTGGCGACCACTGGTGAAGGCGGCCAGGTCAGCCGCCAGGGAGCCGGCTACGGCGCTGCTCGTGCACTCCTTGAGGACTGCCTTCACGCGGTCGCTGTAAGCGGCACGCCCCACGTTGGTGCGCTCGCGGTTGAGCGCCCGCCGCAGCGTCACGCTCAGGTTGGTGATGTTGTACGAGAAAAGGAAGTTCTCCTCCTCGGCGACCAGCAGCCCTTTCACATAGACATGGGCTGGGCGTCCCTTCGGTGGTGGGGCCAGGACCTGCCCGTACTTGGTTGCCTCAAGCACCTGCTCGTCGCTGTAGCGCAGGAAGAAGCTCTTGGCCTGCGCAAGGTCGTCATCGCTCACGCCGCCCAGGATGACCTCCGTGCCTTGGCGGTGGACGTCGGACGGGGGGTGAAGGATGGCGTGCAGGGTGACCACGTCGGCAAAGTTCTCCTTCGGGCGGCGCGCCGGTCTGATGTCCCCGTGGGGGGACAGGACCTCGACCTCCACGCCGCGACGGTCGAAGACGGCCAGGGCATCTTTCAAGCCCATGCCGAACTGGCCGATCACCTCGGGGTGACGGCGCTTTTCGCTGCTCTCGTTCTGGGTGAGGTGCTCATAGCGAAGCCCTCGCCCCTTGTCAGCGATGTGCCAGCGTCCGTCGTTGTCCTTGCGGATGATGGGGTCGTCGGTGCCGGTGAGGACCTGCTCGTCCAAGGCGTTGGCGAGCACCTCCCGAACCGCGAAGGGCACTGTCCAATGCTCCAACACCTTCCCGATGTTGAGGTCGAACGCCATCTCGGTGGTGACGGCGGTCCTTTTGGGTGAGGCCATGGGGGCCACCTCCATTGAGCTGCACCGAACGGTGGACTGCTCTGGATGGTAGCCAAGGGAGGTGACAGGAACGCGAACACGGGCCCGGGCTCGGAACGTCACCAGCCCCGTTGTGCTGGTTGAACGGTTGGACTGAGGGCTGAGGCCTATATGTCGATCTCGGTTCTGTCCTGGCTGCAGCCGCTCGTTCAGCCGCCAACGGGCGCCTGCCTTGTCAATTCTCAGTCGTTCGTTTGAAGATCAGCCAATGCTTGTCAGGCGTGCTGGCCGGGAGCGTCGCCGCAAGTTCCCACCCGTTCCTGCCACGTTCCGCAAGCATTGCTACGAACCGGCTCATCACAGCTCCGTCCTCAAGCTGTGTTGGCCAGAGAGCCATATCAACGTCGTACTCGAACACGGCCGCGACCGTATCATGCTCGTTGCCACTGAACGTCTCGTCCAGGTCCGTCTCCACGGCGTCAAAGTGCTTGGCCGCGCACTGCTGGTCGATCATGGCCTCGATGATGCTGACAGTGGAACTGCAGTTGATGTTCAGGAAGTATTCGGGGTAGCCACTGAGCTTGTCGCCCAGGTCGCCGGCAGCCGAGAGCTGGGCGTAGTAGGTGGTCGAGATGCCCTCTTCACTGGCTGGGTAGTAGTTGCCGGCGCTCCCCACCTCGATGTAGCAGATGGCTTTGTCGCCTAAGGCATGAAGGGCGCTCACCGTGGAGGCGGTGTTCTCGAAGGCGTCGATGTCGTAGACGGTCGGGTTGGTAATGGCCGGGCCGTCGCCGTTGTAGGCGATGATCCCGGTGCCCATCAACGCGGCGTCGGTGGTCACCAGTGGGTCGGAGATTTCCCACTGCAGCTCAGCTGTTTGACTTGGCACCCACAGTCCTGGCGGCGCCGTGGTGGGGGGCGTCGTCGTTGGAGCCGCCGTGGGGGCAGTTGTTGGGGCAGTGGTAGGTGCCGTTGTTGGAGCAGTCGTAGGCGCCGTGGTCGGGGCAGTGGTTGGCGCGGTAGTTGGCGCCGTGGTCGGGGCAGTGGTTGGCGCCGTCGTTGGTCTGGTAGTAGGGGCAGTGGTCGGTGCGGTCGTGGGCGCAGTGGTGGGCGCTGTAGTAGGGGCAGTCGTGGGCACCGTCGTTGAACGGTGGCAGCTGTACTGATTATGGCACGGGTTATAGTTCGCGGCCCAGGCCCAGGGGGTTGGCCGGTAGGTGGTAATGATTGCAGCCGTTGTGGTCAGGCTGCCGACAGCGAGGGCGGTCACGATGAGGACCGGGAGAACACGCCGCGTGTAACGGGAAACGTGCATCCACCATTCCTTTCAGGGGGTGGAGAACGCCTGCCCCTGGCTGCCTGCTGTCTAAGCCCCAGGGCCGGCGCTTACAACGTCCGCCGACGAACTACTAACCCCCTTAGTAGTTCGTGAGTAGTTGGTTAGTCCCGGTCACCCTGCGACGAGAAGGAGTTCTTCGGCGCCGCTGTTTCACGGGGTTCTTTCTGGGCAGCCTCGACGATGGACTTGTCCACCGCCTGCTCGGCTTGTGGTGGTGTGTCGCTGGTGGTGGTGCTGGCCCGGGTCGGGCGCTCTAGTAGGGCTGTTCCTTGCATGTATATTTTCTCCTTCTTTCTTGTTGGTTGCAGGGTGGAACTGAGGGCGTCGGGGTCACCGTTGCCATGGATAGACAGGACTGTCCGGCGGGTCGCTCGGCACGGTGTTACGGATCGCCAAGAACCATGTCTCGCCGAGGCACAGGGGGCTGTGGTCGGGGGGCCTGCCTTCAGGGACGTGGACCAGGCAGCCGCGCACGAAGGTGATGGTGCGGTCGGGGGAGACCTTGACCATGGCCTCTTCGGCCCGGTGGTTGGTGCCGGCTACCTGCCAGGGAGCGCAGAGATCATACCCGTCGTCGAGGAGCGCCTTGGTCGTCACTGTGGGCATCTCGATCAAAAACAGGTCACCCTGTCTCTTCACCACCCGGCCGGCCTTGAGGGCAAGCTTGACGGTTTGCGGCTTTAGCCTCTCGTAAGCCGAGTCTACGTTGTCGGGCCAGTCTCTGGCTCCTTGCGTGGGTAGTTGGCAGAGAAAATAGCTGGGCGGGTCCTCTTGGATGTCATAGCCAGACAGGAACATCCTTTGCAGGGTTCCGTTCCTCGACTCGTTGCGGGCCAAGATCAG
>JBEKNX010000278.1:0-6505 GCA_049522375.1 Acidimicrobiales bacterium
CCGATGGCATTGGAGCCCTGCTCGGTGAAGAAAACGTCATTGTCAGGCCCGGCCGCGATGGTGTCGGCCGAGGTGACCGGGGACCCGACACCCTGGCCGAGGCGGTCAGCAGCGGGAAGGACGAACTCATGGATGACCGCGCCGGTCGCCTTGGGGGTGATCTCGCCGATGCGGTTTACCGCCGTCTCGGTGAACCACAGGTTGCCATTAGGGCCCACGGTGATGGCGTCGAGGTCGGGGACCTTCTTGGCCGAGGTAGGCACCGGGTACGAGCTGTAAGCACCGCCGGTGGTGATGCGCCCGATGCTGGCGGGGAAGTAGGACCGGCCGTCGCCCGGGTTACCGCCGCTGCTCTCGGTAAACCAGAGGGCGCCGTCGGGCCCGGCCACGATGCCCGTGGGAGCCACGGCGTTGGACGAAACCTCGCATCCGGGCGCCGTCGACGGGGACGAGCACGGCAGAGGCCGCAGGGTCTTCGGGGAGAACTTGAACACGCCGGAAGCTTCATCGGTGTACCACAGGTTGCCGTCCGGGCCCACGGCGATTTCTTGGGGCGCCGCCCCATTCCCGTCCAACGGGCCGATCCCGGCTGAGTACTCACTGAGCGTACGTGTGGAGGCGCCGGATGCCGCCGGAGCCGGCAGCGCGTAGAGCAAGCTGGCAAGTACGGCCGACGAACTGGCCACGACGGCCAGCCGCCGGCCCGTTGCCGGCCTCGTGTTGCTCCAGTGGCCGCCCTTGCCGAGAAAACGGGTGTTTCTCATTTTTGTTGGTCTCTCCTTGGTCTGTCCCGGGCTCGCGGCCCGATCATTCTCACCTGGCAGTTGCCTACCTCGGCTCAGCTCCAGGAACAGTGCCACGCCGGAAGTGTGGCGGACCTTTGCGGCTTCGGCTCCCCCGACGGTCGCTACCTGCCGGCGACGTCATTGAGCGCGGGGCCAGGAACGGCATCGGTACTCCGCGGCCAGGCGGCGAGCAAAACAAGAGAGTCGGGGTGGGGCCTTCCCGGCAGCGGCATTTCGGGACCCCAATATTGATCGGCTAGGTCATACGACCCCCCTAAGTTCGCTCTGCCGTTTCTATCACGTTTGGGCCCCTGGCTGAATGTTTTCCCGGAGCTGCGATATGGCGACTACCGCCCAGGTAACTCGTACGGGCGTTCGACGACTACGTCGGCACGGCAGCCGGGCTCGCTACGGCAAGCCCACCGCAACCACCGCCAATTACCGCAACCACCCCCAGTTGTCAGGACTGGAATTTTGGCGGCTAGTCCAGGTTCAGAGGCCGGAGAGAGGTGAAATGGTGTGGCTGGAGGTCAGAAGGGTGTCCCCGGTGGGAAAGCCACCGCCGGGCTGTCCCAGTCCGAGTACTGGAAGATGACGGCTTTGTGCCCATCGGCGGAAGCCGTTATGGCGAGGGGCAGGGACGTCTTTGTGGCAGCCCAGAAGGTCACCTGTCCCCAGCTCATAGTGGTATGGTCCCCGCTTTCGACGATCGACTGGACCAGGTTGCCGGCCACCCCGGTGACTGCGGTCCCCGCTATGTCTCCTGGCCCCACCACGTGGGCACGGGTGAGGGCCAGGAAACCAAAAACCTCCGAATTATAGCCACTGGAGTTGAAACCGGAGCACGACGGGACAGTCGCCGATTTCGGGCTGCCGGGAGGCGACTGACCAGGCGCGAACCACGTGCACGTCTTCTCAGTGCTGAAAAAGACATAGGTAGTTACGAGTTTTCCCTTCAGGCTGAACTGGTAGTGCTCGACAGCCCGGGAGGACTGCTTGGTCTGGAGCACGTAGAAGAGCGGCTTGCTGGGAGCGGACCCTCCGAAAACGGGCAACGACACCTCATAGGTGAGCTCGAAGCTGCGCTCGGCTCGGGCCGCCCGGTAAGCGGCTTCTAGCACGGCGGACGGGTCCGCCGGCCCGGAGACAAACGCCCCCGGGACCACCCAGCCTGGGGGGTCAGGCGGGCCACCGGCGCCAGACGCCGTGGCCACGCCACTCAAGGGAGAAAGCAACAGCCCGGCCAACGCCGCCGAGCAGAGGGCGGGAGGCAGCCGTCGGGCGACTGTCCGATATCTCGGCATTTCGTTCACGCTCCTCTTGAGCCCGCCGCGAAACTAACAGGGCGAGCGCGCCTCGTGTCGGCGGCTCCCATAACGACGCTGAGAACAGCGCTCCTGGCAGTGCACTTCGGGGCCTAAACTGCAGGGTTCGCGCGTGATGGGAAGCTCAACGGTGGTGATCTGCACGATCGCACAGATCGTTCAGCAAGGCCGTTATGCGATCTGGACAGACGATCCGCGCGCCGATTTGTCCATCGCTAAGGCTGATACCGGCACCAGCCCCCTAATGGACCCACAGCACGATCGTGCCGACCAGAAGCAGTTGCCCGGCAGCAAAGCCAAGCGCGCAATCGATGCAGACGACCCCACTTGAGGTGTGGCCCCGGACGGTCCCCCGGCTCGAATTGTGCTTGGTGGTGACGTAGAAGGCGAAGGGGAACGCTGGAGCGACGACGAACCTCGCATGCTTGGCCGCCACGCGCTCAGATCCAACGTAAAAGCCGCCGCTGACAACGAAGGCGTCCCGGTCGGCGGGGGCGGAGCCGTCGGGCGCCACCCGTGCCTCGAGCCCCAGGCCCGAGAGCTCTCCGGCCACCAGGGCGTGTGAGACCGGCCAGCCGCTGGGCGCGAAGTGAAGCACCGCCTCGATGGCCACCTCCACCGGAGCCGTACCACTCGGTCATGTAGCCCTGGCCAGAGGGCCCGGTCGGCCCGGGTGCCGGTGCGGATAGGCCCAGTGCCGGCGGACAAGGCGCCGGTGCCAGGCGAGCACCGTCTGGGGCGTGACCAGGAACGAACGCCACCGCTCACGTGGGACAAAGCTGGCGAGCAAGGCGACCAGCGCCCGGTCCGACCAGGAGAAGCGCGGCCGCCCAACCTGGCGTCGGAGCACCGCCAGTTGGTGGCGCAAGACGAGTATCTCGGCGTCCCTCCACAAGGTATCCTCCGGTGGGCACGAACGAGCCCGAGCATCCGACGGAGGAACTGGTAGAGGGAGGAACTGGTAGAGGGAGGACAGGGCCACGGGTCAGCATGGCTGAGCGCGTCAGAGCTGGTCAAGTCCCATATGGGAGTAATCGGACCCTACAGGTTCATGGGTCTTGGTCGCCGCGGAGGTTCAGCCTCGCCCCCATGGCCTTCAGCTCGGCCATCCGGTCGGCGACATCGTCAGCGATGCGCCGGAGGTCGTCAAGACCCGTCTTCGTATAGCGGACTCTTTTTAGTGACTCGTCTGGCTGGTCACCCACCCACGACGCATGGATTCTCGTGGTCCGAGCGCCCGAAGTTCTACTAGTGGCTCGTGGGCAAAGCCACCTTAGCGAGGCGAACCAAGAGCTCTTTGAGCTGGTCTTGATCAAGAGGTCGGGCGAGCAGGAACCCCTGCGCACTGCTGCAGCCGGCCTCTCGCACGGCCTCCAGCTGGCTCTCAAGCTCCACGCCTTTGGCGATGACCTCGAGACCGAGGGCCCGGCCCAACGAGACGAGGGCCTGCACCACCGCGGCGTCCTCGGGCGATTCCGAGATCGACTCGACGAAGGAGCGGTCGATCTTCACCACATCGACGGGAAAACGCCGGAGGGAGGCGAGAGAGGAGTAGCCGGTGCCGAAGTCGTCGACCGAGAGGCGCACGCCGAGGCGTTTCAGCCTGATCATAAGGGCAACAACGGCGTCAGGGTCGTTCATCATGGCCGCCTCGGTAACCTCGAGAACTAACCGTCTCGGGTCGATGCCGCTCTCGGCGAGGGCAGCCGAGACATCGGTGACGATCTCGTCGGAGTCCAGCTGACGGGCAGAGAGGTTGACCGCCACGTCGAGGCTAGTCCCGCACCGTTGCCAGCCAGCCGCGGCGCGGCAGGCTTCCGACAGCACGTACCGGCCCAGATCGACGATGAGGCGGCCGGTGGCTTCGGCCAGGGGGATGAACTCACTTGGGGGGAGCAGTCCGCGTTCGGGGTGCTGCCAGCGAACGAGCGCCTCCATGGCACAAACCTCGCTGTGCTCCAAGTTGAAGATGGGCTGGTAGTGAACGACCAGCTGGCCCTCAGTGATGGCGCACGCGAGGTCCATCCCGAGCTCGATGCGTGTATGCGCAGCGCGCTTCATCCGGGGCCGGAAGCTGACGTAGCGGTTCTTGCCTAAGGTTTTGGCCTGGTACATGGCGACATCTGCCTCCTGTAGAAGGTTCTCGGCCGTGCCATCAGAGGCGGTGGCAATCCCGATGCTGGCACTGACCAAGTACTGGCGGCCACCCAGGTGGAACGCTGGGCGCAGCACCTGGCTTATGCGCTCGGCTATCAGCTCTGACGTGTCCGGTAAGGTCCCGTTGTCGACGAGGACGACGAACTCGTCGCCACCAAGGCGGCCTAGGGTCTCGGCGTCCCGGGTCACCCGCCTCAAGCGAGCGGCCACCGAGCGGAGTAGTTCGTCGCCCGCGACATGCCCAAATCCGTCGTTGACCTCCTTGAAGTTATCTAAATCAATAAAGAGCGCCGCCACTGACCCCTGGGCCCGGCGAGCTGCGGCGATCATCCGCTCTGCCCGGTCGAGCACCAAGGCCCGGTTGGGGAGCCCCGTGAGATCGTCGTGGAGGGCCTGGTGGCGCAGTTGTTCTTCTAGGTCCCGCCGGTCGGTAACGTCGGTGATCGAGCCAACGAGGCGCGTCGCCAAGTTTGGAGCTCCCGGGATCGCCAGCGCTCGGCACTGGACCCACCGGTACGAGCCGTCATTGGCGCGCAGGCGGTGCTCGGACTCAAGGGTCGTGGAACGGCCGCTCCTACACTCACCGAGGGCGGCCTCGAGCACGGCTCGGTCCTCAGGGTGCGCCCGGTCGAGCCACTCACCGGGGCTCGTCCCGATCTGGTCAGGTTCGCACCCGACCACGGCTTTCCACCGATCGGAGAACAAGACGTGCCCGGTTAGCAGGTCCCAGTCCCAAAGGCCGTCGTTAGCGGCACGCGCCGCCAGAGCGTAACGCTCCTCGCTCGAGCGCAGACAGTGGACCATGCTCTCCTGCTCAAGGGCCACGCTCAGCAGCGCTGCGCACTGGAAATAGAAGTCGCGGCCCATTAGGACCGCCGTCTCGAGCGGGCCGACAAGAGCCAGCAAGCCCCAGTCCCTGGTGGCCGTCCTGACAGGGAGCACGATCGTGATCTCCGCCGCGGCCGGCCGGGAGAGGGAGACGAGCGAGGACGGGGGGAAGGACTCGACCGCAACCCGGCTCCCAAGCGGGAGGTCATGGCCGGCGTCAGCGACGAACGAACCGGCGAGCTCGAGCTCATCGGTTCCACCTGTGCCACCGGCGCCGTTCGGAGGCCCCTGTCGCCAAAGCCCGAGGTAAGCGGCGCGCACCCTTGTCCGGGCCAGGAACGGCAGCCGACCTTGGCCGTCCCGCGGGTTGCGCAGGAGGTCCAGGCTGATATTGGACTGGTCGCGAAGGGAGTCGTGGAGCCGGCGCCGCTCGTGGCCTTGCGTGCTTGCGTAGGCCCGCGACAAGGCGAGCAGGATTTCAGCGATGCGCCGCTCGAGGCCGTTGCCATCTAGAACGCCACGCTCCGTAGCTACCAACCCGAAGCTCCGTGCGCACTCGACCAACGCGGTGACGACATCGAACCGTCCCGTCGACGAGCAGAGCTCCTCGGCCGCCAAAGCGAGGCGCGCCGTCAGTTCCTCGGCGAGGTTTTCTCCCCGGGCGTCCAGAACATCAGCGACCGCATCAGCGGCGCGCCCGGCCACCTGTTCGGCCTTATCTTTGCTCACCCCCTGTTCGCTCAGAACTTCCAGCAACGCACGGTGCAGGCCCGTCCGAACTGCCTCGCCCGAGACCGCCCCGGCTTTGTCGCGACGTCCCGGGCGGCCCGGCGCGCACCCGCAGGAGGACCGGACGATGTAACGCGTCGGGATCCGGTAGTGGACCGCAGGCACGTCCTGGCCGTCGGCGAGGTCTAGGACCAGTTGCGCGGCCTTGGCGCCTATGGCGACGAAGTCCTGGCGAACGCTCGATAGGGCCGGCGTGATCAGCGCCCCCGTCTCGGTGTCGTCAAAACCCACGACCGCCTGGTCCTGGGGGAGCGCCAGTCCCACCGATTTGAGAACGCTCATGAGCCCGATGGCGTTGTCGTCGGTCCCGGCGACAATCGCAGTAGAGGGGAGCCCCGCCGCCAGCACGGCCTGGCCAGCCTCGGCACCACCCCGCTCGACGTTGTCCATGGCGTCGAACAGCAGCCGGTCGTCGGGCTCGACGCCGTGGCTGGCAAGGGCCTGACGATAAGCGTCATGACGTTCTCTTATGTCGCTTTGTCTCAGGTTGCCGACAAAGGCGACGCGCCGATGCCCGTGACCGACGAGATGGTCGACCGCTGAGAAGACCCCGGACCGGTTGTCGGAGGAGACGACCGGACAGTTGAGCCCCTCGACGTAGTTGCTCACCAAGACAATGGG
>JBEKNX010000279.1:0-6486 GCA_049522375.1 Acidimicrobiales bacterium
ATGACGAGCACCGGTCGCCGTTTAGCCGGTCGCGAACCGACTGGTGCGCCGAGATCGGCCCAGTAGATGCCGCCTCGCTCGATCACCAGTCGTCGACGGCGTCGGTCAACAACTGGTGGCCGACGCTCACCGCGTCGGCGGCAGAGCCGTCCTCTCCGGCGAGCGCGTCGACAACTAGGTCGACCTGGCGCGTCACCGACTCGCCGTCGAGCTCGTCCAGGTAGCGGGCGGCGGCGCGGGAGAAGAACTCCGAGCGGCTCATGCCGAGGTCTTGCGCTCGCTTCGATGCCCGCTCGTAGGTGTCGTCCGGGACGGAGATAGCGGTCTTCATATCCGTGAGTATAACCTGGTATGACCACGAGCGACGACCCGCGGGTACCCCTCACTCACGAACAGGGTCAGGAGCGCCGACGAGCTGTTCGTCGGCGAAGGGACTACCGACCGTCGGCGGCAACGGCTCCCCGCGGACGTCCATGCCCCCGTGGTTATCTAGGTCGAGGAACGCAATCGTTGGTGTTGTTTGAGCGTGAGGGACGTGAGGCATGTGCGCGGCGACGTGGCTGTGGAGGTGGCGATAAAGGACTCTTCGAGCGCCTCACGACAGCTCACCCCATGAGACAGCGTCGGCGGTGGCGCGCATATCTTCCAGGGAACCGGGCTCTTCTGTGATTTATGCCACTCCTGCCGCGGCGGCAGCCTCTTCAAGTTTCGCAAGGTCGATAACGAACTCGTCCTCACCGTTGGTGTGGACCACCCGGACCGTGATGGTCGCCGGGCTGATGAACACCTCTGACGCACCCGAAGCGTGGAACACGGCCAGGCCGATGGCGCCGAAGACATCGGTAACGGCCCAGATGTTGCTCACGCCGTGGTCGAGAAGCCACCGGCGTCGGCGCTCCCCAACGAGGCGGGCGTCGCCCTGGCGAAGGTCGAAGGACGACAACACCTCGACCCACACGAGGGTCGTATCGGCGGAGGTGTCCAGCACCGACGCATCGGAGCGCGGGGCCGTGCCCGCGTCAGCGATGGAGGACGAGACTTGTAAGCTCGTACCAGCGCGGCGCTGGGCGCTTAGCTGTGCTACTAGCTCTGCCGGATGGCCTCGTGCCGGTTAGTCGGCTGGCCTTTTATCACCTCGTCACCGTCCCAAAGCTCCAGATCGGCCTCGTCGGCATCGACCAGGTGGGCCGGCATTGCTGACATGACCACACGCGACCTCCTCGTTCGGTTGTCCAATGGTCGTCCGGGACTGTCGGCGCTGGCGGGAAAACGGAACGGGCGTCCCAAGGCTCCTCTCACGCAGCCAGCGGGCCCTTCCCGGGCCGGGGCCGACGCCAGGGCCTCCCGGCTGGGGTAGTGCGACAGCAGCGCCGGACTGGTGCACGACGTCGTGGAAGTCGGGGCTCGCTCTGTGCTCAGGTGCAAATTTGGCGCGGGCCGCGCTCGCCTGTAGGACAAGGGCGGCCTCGGCGGCGAGCAACTAGAAGAAATCAGGCATCCAGGGCACGGGGCCGGCGAACAGCGCCGACAGCAGGGCCAGTCGCTCGTCGGCCGCATCCAGGGCGCCCTGGATGACGAGGTCGCCGGCACTGGCAAAACCCGTGTAGAGGGCTGAGAAAATGCCTATCGGTAGCGCTCACGGCCACGCCGGCGTGGCGTTCCCGGGCCAGGAGCTCGCCCACCAGGGCCCGTGCGAGGCCCTGGCCCCGGTACTCCGGCAGCACCGCCCCTCTCCGCCACCTCGGCCCAGGCCCGCGGGACGTCCTGGATAGGGGCGCGGAACCCGGGGTGCAGGCCGGCGTACTCGTAACCGAGGTGGCGGTACAGCTGCGCATGGCGGGATAGAGGGCGCTGACGGCCATACCGTTGCCGCGTTCCTCCGCCAGGAGCTCGCTCACCAGGGCCCGGGCCGCGCCCTGGCCCCGGTACTCGGGCAGCACGGCCACGGCGCCGATGCCGGCGCACGGCACTTGCTGGCCGCCCAGCCACTGTCCGAAGGCGATGGAGTGGGCGATGGCCACCACCCGCTCGCCGTCGTAGCTGCAAAGGCGGCGCCGGCTGTCGAAGTTAACGCCCTCGGTCCTGGCCTCCATGTTGAAGGCCAGCGCCCCCACGGCCGCGATCCCGGCCCGGTCGGCTTCGGTGGGGGGACGGATTTCGAGCACGCGCCCAAAGCTAGCGAGCCGGCGCGGCTGCCGGTGGCATTTGCCGCCGGTCGGCGCCGGGCCGGGCTGACCAAGCGGCCTTGTCGACCAACAACGTGGCATCCATAAGTACTGCGATCAGGTAGTCGGCGTCGTCGACACCGCTGAAGCACGTAGTCCGCGCCCGTTAGGCGCCGACCGTGGAACGCCCCGGCACTCTCCTCGAGGGCTCGGATCCGCTCGGCACCTCGGTGCTGGTCGATTACCTGCGGGGGACCAGGACGCCGCCCCCGGGCAGCACCCTGGCCCCGGTACTCGGGCAGCACCGCCAACCGCGCCGGTGCCGGCGCAGGGACCAATTTCCCGCCCAGCCATTGGCCAAAAGGGATGGAGTAGGCGCTGGCCACCACCCGTTTGTCGGCGTAGGAGCAAAGACGTCGGCGGCTGTCCATCGTCACCCAGTCAGGCCTGGCCTCCATGTTGAAGGCCAGCGTCCCGACGGCGGCGATACCAGCGCGGTCGTCCTCGGTCGGTGAGCGGATTTCGAGCACGACCCCGAAGGTACCGGTTCACCGACCTTGCGGATGGTGGTCGTCGGCGCCCCCTGAGCTAACAACGTCCCGGGGACCGCAGCGGCGGGTTCAGCGGGTGGGTGGGGTGGTCCCCACGGTCAGTTTCCAACCACAGGTCGTCGTGATCGCAAAGCTGTACGTGCCCGGCACGGTGGACGGCTTCTGGCCGCCTCCGCCCAGGCCGGTCTGATCGGTCAACCGGGCTGACGAGCGGCCCTGCTCGGTGGAGGACAAGACAAACGTCCCCGCTTTTTTGGGAAGATTTTGACAGTCGAACCTCCATGTCACGGTTCATTTTGAGGGGAGCACCACGGACGGGAGGACCCGGTTGCCCGTCCCTGACCTCTGCAGGTACATCTTGGGGGCGCCGCCGTTGGCCGAGCTCGACAGGCTCGACGCGCTCGACGGGCCACAAACTGCCACCGTGCTGGCGAACAGCGCGATAGCCACCGGGAAGATCATGGTCTTTGACAAACGAGGCTGTGACCTCGGTGCCAGGCGGTGACCTGTCCTCAGTTGGGAAGTCTTCATTGCGTACCACCTTTCTCAGCTGGCTCACGGCCAGTCACCAAAGTCGTCCCACTGGGTGCCACACCGGCACGGGACTGGCGAGCGCCATGCCACCTCGGCCCCGGTTCGGGCCAGAGGAGTGCAGGGGCGACAGCAATGAGAGTGTCGACACGTAGGGCGTTTATTTCAACACGTTAGGTGGTCTAAGGGGACTTTAGGCCCTATCAGGGCGGCGGAGCGCCGTCGGCAGAGGACACGAGCCCGTCCTGGGCCTTGGTGGTGGCCCAAGGATGCCCACTACGCTGCTCTCAACGAGCCGGACGACTAAACCGGGCATTTGCCCGCCATTTTGCACCTGCGCTCCTGGCCGTTTCGTACCCGAAGGGACACCCCCTGGATCTGGGCCGATCAGGCCGGGTTACCCCGGACCTGGCCAAGTTGGTGGGCGGCTTGACCGAGGTCGGCCAACGTCGGGTCGACGGCGCGGGCGCTGTAGAGGCTCGCCTCGTTCATCCAGAGCATGTCGGTGAGCCCGAGCTGGCGGGCGCGTTGCACGCACCGGTCCAGGGTCACGGCCGTGTCGAGGCCGGCGTTCTCCCCGGCCAGGGGTAGCTTGCGCGGGGCGGCGAGCGAAGCAAGGTAAAACACGGGGGCCTCCCCCGTCACCCCGGGGCCTTGGTCGGGAGCGCCAAGATCGGTGGTGTAGACCGTCGTACCCACAGGCAGGGAGGCGACCTGGGACGCCCAATCCAGACCCTCAGACAGGGCCCCGTTAAGCTCGGCCGGGCTCGACCCGTCCAGGTCCCCGTTAACCGCTTGCTCGATCTGGCCCGGCCGTATCCCCCAAGCGGGGTAGAGCACCATCACGTTCGCCGCAGGGAAAGCCTGTTTGGTGGCCGTTACCAGGGCGTTCTGGTAGACCGTGAGGCTCCCGAGGTACCAGTTGACAAAAGCCGTCGCCTGGGCTTTCCCCGGGTCACCGGGACGCCACCCCGGCACGGGGCTCTGCGCCTGAGCGTCACGGTCGAAGGCCCAGTAGGAGTTGTGCGAGGTGGCGGGAGGGTACCGGAGCTCGCCGTTGAGCAGGCCACCCGCCCTCACGGCGGAAATCGGCAAGCCCGACAGCGAGGCGCCCAGCTCAGCCAGGAACGTGTGTTGCGCCTGGCGCACGGCCGGGTCCCATACCGGGTCGGGGACGTTCTCCCCGGCCCCGCCGTACCAAACGTTGCCGTACTGGTCGACGAACCGGGTGCTGGCGTTGAGGCCGAAGACCCAAGAGGGGACGTAGCCGAGGCCGGGGCCGAGGATTATGCGCATCCCGGCCGCCGCGTACCGCTGGATCTCGGCCCGCAGCTGCGCCACATAGTGCTGGTTGATCGCGCCCTGGCGCGGCGCGAACGCAGACCAGTGGGCGCTGACCACGACCGAGCCCACTCCCGCCGCTCTGGTGGTGGCCAGACGGTCAAGGCTGGGTTGGAGGACACCTACCACCGTCGCGACCGATGTCACCGGTACCTGACTTACCAACCTCATGGTCGGGCCCGTGGTGTGGGCGGCAGGGCGGCCCGATGTCGAACGCCCCTGGGCCGCGGCCGCCAACGGTCCCTCACCAGCAAACGCCACGCCCACCAGGATGACGGCGGCGGGCGCGACGCGCAGGGCGGCGAGGAACAACTTGCGCAGGGCCCTGGCTTCCCCACGGCTACAGCCGGTGATGGCCACTAGCCGGCGCTCGATCTCCGCCGCATCCGTGCCGAGCACCGTGACCAGCACGCGAAGATCGCTGTGGCGGAACTTCACCGTCTCGCTCCGAGAAGGCTTTCGCCACTTCTGGACCAGGTCCACGTAGTTGCGCAGCATTTCATCGGTCGGTGCCGCCGTGAACGAACCGGGGTCAATGGCCCTCCCTTTGGGCACGAGCTCGTGCGGCCTGGTGCCATAGCAGTCCAGTAGTGCGGCCAGGACCGACGGGCTAGGAGCTTTGCGCCCACATTCGAGGTCATCGAGTGCGCTGATGTCGATACCGGCCGCCCGGGCCGCGGGCTCGACCCCGATGCGAGCCTCCAGGCGACGGCCCTGTAAAAGCGCTCCGAGCCGCCGCGCCGGCACCGACGCTATTAGCTCCGAAAGTTCCTGGTCGGTCCTCATCTGTCCTCACCGCTCGTGAGCTGCCCGTCGCCTTCGCGTCGGTCCGTCACCGCCGGCATCGACGCGAGCGCCGGGCCGCTGGAGGCTTTGCCCGGTACGCACATGGGATTGCGGGAACGTCGCAATCCCGCCAAGACCGGGAGCGGCCATCCTGGGGCCGGGACTATCGCCGCCACCTCCTTGGGGCTTGCCACCGACCGCTTGTGCTTCAGCATCGGCGACTCCACCAGGTGCCAGCTGGCGACGGCCAGGGCGGTCGAGGCCGCGATCGACAGCAGCGAGTAAGTCACCCAGCCGCGGCTGGGGACGCCCCACATGGTGAGCAGTTGCTGCACCGGCCACGCGTAGAGATATGTGCCGTACGAAAGATCTGCTTTACTACCGACCCGGGCGAGAGGCAACCGGATGGCGAGCCAGAGGACGAGGTAGGCGAAGGGCACGGCTCCCAGTAGTTGCCAGTCGCGGGCGAGCCCGGGACCGACCAGCCATGGGCTGGCCAGCCACAGTGCGGCGGTAGCGGCCGCCACCCAACCGGAGACCGGCACCCAACGCTCCCATAGGTAGAACGACATCCCGATGGCGAAGAAGAGACCAAGCCGGGACCCGTCGTGGATGACGCCTGATTGGAGACGGGGCGAGCTCAGGTCACAATAGGCCAATACCCCCAGCAAGGCGCCGGGAAATGCCGGAGCCACCCATGGCCGGTGCCGAAGTAGGCGCACCCAGGCCAGTAGGGCAATGCCGACGTACGCTGCCACCTCGTAAAAGAGCGTCCAGATCGAGCCGTTGACGGCACCTGGCATGTGCGAGCCTCCGAACACCCCGGCAATCGACGATTGCCGGGACAAGAAGGACATGTTTTGGACCACAAAGCGAACAGGGCCGTCGGCCTTGAGAGAGACGAAGTTGTGCAACGAACCGTACTCGTGGGCCCAGGCGATCGGGGAGACAATAAACGCCGTAACCACTAAGCACACCCAATAGCCGGGCACGATCCGAAGGAAGCGCTTCCACAGGTACGCACGGCCGCCGCCGGGGCCACCTTTTACACGGCTCCGGCAGATAAGGTACCCGCTGATGACGAAGAAACCGTCGACTGCCACCTCGCTGGG
>JBEKNX010000280.1:0-6474 GCA_049522375.1 Acidimicrobiales bacterium
AGCCTGTCTTGCCCAGTTCTCCGATCCCGACGCCTCCCTCGCCTACGGAGAGGCCCTCGTCGTCCTCGGACGCGAGCTGGGGGACGATAGGGCCGTGGCCCGAGGTTTGGCCCAGGTCGCTCGCGTCAAAATGTCGTCTGACCCCCTCACCGCCTTGGGGACGTCCGGGGAGGCGCTCGCCACGGCCCGAGGCGCCGGCGACCCCATCACTGAGGTCAACTGCCTGTGCTGGAGCGCCGGTGCGAACTTCCATCTCGGTCGCTTTCGCGAAACTCTCCGGTGCGGCGAGGAGGCGCTGGCCACGGCTCAGAGTATTGGCTACCCACGGGCTACGGCCTCCGCCTTGCAGACCGTGGTATACGGAGCCCAGCATTGTGGCGAGCTCGATCGCGCCGCTGAGGCTAATGACGCCTTGATGGAGCTAGCCGAGAGCCTGGGCGACAAGTTCTTCATGCAGTGCGCTCATCGGACCCGTGGCGTGCTGGCCATGTACCGCTCCGAACCGTCGGCCCTCAAGGCTCTCGCCGCGGCGCGCCAGCTGGCGGAGCAAACCCACGATGACCTGAACCTCGCAGCTATCTTATGCGACCAGGGCGCCCTGGCCCTTGCCCTCGGCCAGGACGAACAGGCGTGCCGGGATTTCGAACAGCTACTCCCGCTGGCTGACGCCGTCTTTCCTGTCTACGCCGCCCGCGCCCGCTGCTTCCTGGCCGAGGCGGCTGTCCGTCGGGCTGAGCTGGCCGAGGCCCGGCATTGGCTGGACGAGGCCCTGGCGTCACCTTTTGCTGAGCTGGCGAACACCACCCAGGCGCAAGCCCGACTGGCGCGGGCGAGAGGGGACAACCACCGCGCTTGGGAGCTTGCCGATGGTGGCCTCGAGGCAGCCCGCGGCGGAGGTGCTCGGCTATTCGTCGTCGATTTCCTGGAGCAACTGGCCTTGGTGGCGGCTGGCACTGAGAGGTACGCCGAGTCCGGGCGTCTCCTGGCCGCTGCCACGGCGGAACGAGAGCGCCTGGGCTATGTGCGCTTCCGCGTTGACCAACCCGCTGTCGATGTGGCGACGGCACAGATCAGAGCCGCTCTGGGGCCCGGCGGATTGGCCGCCGCTTGGTCAGAGGGAGCGGGCCTGTCGGTCGACGAGGCCGTCGAGTACGCCCGCCGGGGACGAGGTGAGCGTGGCCGCCCCAGCTTTGGGTGGGCCAGTCTGACCCCGACGGAGCGAAAGGTGGTCGAGCTGGTCGTAGAAGGCATAAGCAACGCCGAGATCGGGGGGCGTATGTTCGTGTCCACCGGCACCGTGAAGAGCCACCTGAACCACATCTACGACAAGCTAGGGGTCACGAACCGCCGCCAACTGCTCAGCGCTGCCCAGCAAGTAATCTCCTGAGCCAGGAACCACTCCCCCGCACGCCGGTTATGAGCTGCACAGGAACTTCTTATTTTTCAAGGTAGATCCGTGCAGAGCGACGGATCGCGAAGCCGACGCCGAGGTCGAATGACGGTCCGTGACCGCACCGAACGGCAGCCAGATCGTCCGCCCAGAACGACCACAAGACGGAACGATTCATCTGCGTGCTTTCCGACGCGAAGCCCGTCGTTCCGACCACGCGCCAGACCGAGACGGTTCTCCGCAGGCCGAGGGCGAACAGTTCGGCGAGCCGATCAGCTTGGTGTCGCGCGTTTCGAGTCGTCTGTGCCGAGCCTGACGCACCGCCCGTGACGGCGGTACCGTGCAGTCGGGAGGTGGTGCATGCTGCTGGTCGGGACGAGCCATGGTCTCCGGGACCTCGAGTCCGGTGAGAAGTTCGTCGACGGGATGGCGGTCACGGCGCTGGCGCTCGGCGGGACCGACGGCTGGTATGCCCTGCTCGACTGTCGGTTCGTCGTCCGGCTCGACCGGGACATGGCTGGCACGGTGCCGGCCGGCGAGCTACCCGAGCCCGACGGACAGAGCCTGGCCGTGCTCCCCGACGGGACGGTCGTAGTAGGCCGCACCGGGGCCCGACTTACCACCGTTGGCCTACACGGCGAGGTCCGTGACATCCCAGCGTTCCTAGCAGTGCCCGGCTGGGACGGCTGGGAGAACCCGGCGGGCCCCACGCCGGACACGCGCACGATGGCTGCCGGCATGAAGCGGTGGTGGGTCAACGTGCACGTAGGCGGGGTGTGGTGGTCCGAGGATGCCGGAGAGACGTGGCACGGGGCGATCGTGCCAGGGACCGACGTCCACGAGGTGCGTACCGGCACCGACGGGCGGGTGGCGGTAGCGGCTGCCGTCGGCTTCGGTTGGAGCGAGGACGACGGGGAGTCGTGGTCTTGGACAACGGTCGGGCTGCACGCTCACTACCTCCGGGCGGTGGCCCTCGACGGTGACACGGCGTTCGTGTCCGCCTCCGACGGTCCGTTCACGAACGCTGGCGCCGTCTACCGCTCCCGCCTCGGCTCGAGCTTCGTCCGCTGCGAGGCCGGTCTGCCCGACAGGTTCGACGGCAACGTCGACTCCGGCCATCTCGACGCCGCCGGCGGCCGCGTGGCCCTCGGGTTCGGGGACCACGTCTACACGTCCGAAGACAAGGGCCAGACGTGGCGAGTGGCCGCCGTCTTCTCCGAGCCGGTCACCGCTGTCCGTTTCGCGCTGGGCTGAGCATGTGCTCACGCGGAGACTGGAACTAGAGCCGGAGCACGCCAGCTCGGGACCAGTCCAGCACCGACACCGGCTGCCAGCGCCCCGTAAGCCCTCTTCTGTGTTATGGGGGTGTCTGCGTCGTCGTCCTGAGGGCGAGCGGAACGACGGGAGTGGGCGCTACTTATCTGATATAAGCACCCCGGATGGGGGTCTCACGTGGACGATCGGAGCTCTCCCCTCGGCCCTTCCGCCACCGGGCGGTGGTACAGCGGCCGCTTCTCTGGGGGAGCTCCACACGGTCTCTTGTCATGTGGCTGACACCTGCGTTGCGGGAGGGGGTGACGGGCAGGGGGGCTTCATCCTTGAGGCCAGCACGGCCGGTTAGCAAGGGTGGGGCTTCTGCTCAAGTCACTGTCCACGACCACGTCTGAGTCGCGCACGCGGTCTGCTGGCAACGAAGGCGAGACAGTAACAACGGGGTCCGTGTATTGCATCGCGGTATACTAACTGCATGCCACAAATAGTTACGCGTGTCGAGGACCGCCTGCTTGCCGACGTCGATGCCCTGGTGAGCGACGGAGTAGCAGCCACTCGGTCCGACGCGGTCCGTCTCGGTCTGGAGGCTCTCGTGGAGCACCACCGTCGAGCGCAGATCGGGCAAGCCATCGTCGCTGGCTATCGCCGCCATCCTCAAGCCGAAGAGGAGCTGGCCGGTCTGGACGAGGCAACACGCGCCTTGATCGAAGAAGAGCAGTGGTAGCGCTCCCCGCCCAGGGTGAGATCTGGTGGGCCGAAGCCGAGGACAAGCGCCGGCCGGTCTTAGTGGTCACGCGGACCGAGGCAGTCGCGGTGCTCACCGGGATCGTGGTTGCACCCGTCACGCGGACCGTGCGTAACATCCCCACCGAGGTGCGGCTGGGCGAGGGAGAGGGTCTAAATGTCGAGTGCGCGGCTTCTTTCGACAACCTGCAACGGATCCGCAGATCGGCACTCGTGGGACGGATGGGCAGTCTTGGTCCTCGCGGCCCGGAGATCTGCAGCTCACTGAGAGCCCTCGCCGATTGTTGAGCCCACCAGCGCGGTCGGATGCCTCCGCCGCCGCCGATAGGTGCCCTGTCGGTTGAAAGGTTGGGTGGGACGTTGGACCACCCCGGGCGCACGCAACGCCGGGAAGGGTGTCAGTCCTGAACCGTCTCTTGTGCGAGGTTCCGTCGCCACAGCTCCAATGTCCGCTCGAAGTGGTGCTCGGCCGCCCGCTCGTCGTACACCGGGAGGTCGGCCATGGCGAAGCCGTGGGAGGTGCCGGCCAGCCGCTCCACCTCGCCGCGGACGCCCTGGCGCTGTAACTCTGTGCGGAAGCGGTCGACGACCTCGGGTGTGGCGGACTGGTCGTTTTCGGCGAACGCAAAATAGAGCTCGCCGCGTACACCGGCGAGATCGTGATGTGGCGAGCCCGGCGCCTCCGTGACGAGCGCGCCCGGATGAATACCGGCGGCAGCGACGAACTCGTCGGGCAGCGCGGCCGCCACGTGCAGTGCCATCCGAGCCCCCATGCAGTAGCCGACGCACACCTTTGGCCCGGCCGCCGCGGCGGGGTCGTTGGCAAGAAATGCAAGCAGCGCCTGGGTATCGGCCGCGACCATCTCTGGCTTCAAGGCGCCAACCAGGCTGACCACACGCTCACGGAAGCCAGGGTCTCCCATCTGCGAGAAATCGAAGGTGACGTCGTCGCCAAAACGGTAGAACAGGTCCGGGACGACACAGAAGTAGCCATCGGCGGCGAAGCGGCGGGCATTCGCCTTCACCTGTTCGCGGTACCCCACACCGTCCATGTACAGCAGGGCGACCGGGAACGGCCCTCCACTGTCCGGGTGAACGAGGAACACCCGCATCCGCCCGTCGTCGGTCTCAACCGTGATCTCGTTCTCGGTCACCGCTTCATCTTTCGTCCGTGGTTCAGCGAGGAGCGTACCCCAGAGCGATGCTCCCTTGCGCCTCCTTCGTGATGTCGAGCGCTCCTCTCGCCAGCGCCAGAGCGATCCATGACAAGGTTGCCCAGGCAGCCTCAGTGGTCGCACGAGCCTTCGACGACGACCCCCTGAACGTGGCTATGTTCCCTGGCGTAACTGCGGTGGCGACCTGGCAGGGCCCCGACGCCACCTCGGAGACGACTGGACAGCTGGCGCAGGCGGGCTTTGACGAGCTCCCAGATGGCGTACCGCTAAAGAGCTTCGACGCCGTTTTCGGTGCGATCGGGGCACCCGGGCCAAGCTTTGTTGTTCGGCGCCGGGGGCTCGGCAGGCCGGAGACCAAGGAGTGCCGCGCCAACGAGCGCGATGGCCGTGAAGCCGGGTATGGCGAAGGGTGCCATCCGCGGCCCGAACCAGAGCTCGAACATCGGCACCTCGTCACCGACGCGTCGTTGGAAGCCGCCCAACGGGCAACCCTTTGCGACCACAAGGGCGACGCCTTCTCCTATTAGCACCGCAATGGAAGCTCGAAGCCAGACGTCCCGTCGTCGAGCCAGCGCGCAGAACCAGACATAGCCGAGACAGACGAGCTCCCCGGCCCCGATCGCGTTGTGGAGCTTCCGCAGGGACCTCGCCTGGCAGCTCAACCTCCCTGCGCTATCCCCAGTGCTGGGCTCCACGAACCCATCGTGCCTCAAGTGGGCGGAGAACGCACCCCTCGTGGCTACGCGCCGAAGGCCCTGTTATGTGTGGCCGAAAAAGTCTGGAGTTTCAAGGGACATCCGCTCAGCGACGGCTAGGCGCTCGCTCGGCCAAGGCCAGCTCACTGGACGAGTAGGAACCGAAATACGTCCAGATCGTCGCCGAGCCCCCGGGACGTACCAGGGGCAACGTTCAGCGGAAGTTGGCCGACCGTTGGCGCCCTCTGCGCCGAGCCCTTGACATGTGGGCGAGCGTACGCAAGAGTCCTTCCGGTGGCGGTAGGCGGGCAGCGGGACGAGGAGGGGGCCGCCGCCGGTGCCGATTGGACGCGGGACGACATAGCCGCGCTCGGCGACCGCGCCCTGGACCTCCTGCGACGGGGGGAGCTAGACGAGGCGATGGTCCTGCTCAAGCAGGGCGAGGTGGCGAGCAGGGACAGAGGCGACCGGCACGGGCTTCAACGATCCCGGGGCAACCAGGCAGCGGTCCTCCAGGCGCGGGGCGACCTCGACGGTGCCATGTCGCTCCACGAGGAGGAAGAGCTGATCTGCCGAGAGATCGGCGACCTTGAGGGCCTACAGGGCTCGATCGGCAATCAGGCCCTTGTGCTGCAGGCCCGGGGCGACCTCAGTGGCTCCACGGCTCTCCTCAAGGAGCAGGAGCAGCTGTGCCGCCAGCTGGACGATCTTGCCGGGCTGCAGAGGTCCCTCAATAACCAAGCTGCCATTTCGTTGAGGGTCGGGGACCTGGACGGGGCCATGGTGCTCCTCGAGGAGCAGGAGCGGGTCTGCCGCGCCATCGGCGAAGCGGAAGGGCTCGACCGGTTCGAGCCGGAGGTCGCCTCATTGTCGATGGCGGCGGCTTGTCTGCGCAGAGCAAGCTTGCACTTCTGGCGGCCACCTCTAATCACCGCCTTAGTACTGGCGGCGAAGTGTCCCCGGTCTTAGGGTTGTGGCGAAAAAAGGAGCCTGGCCATGGAACCTCGTGAACGAGTGCGGCGGGCGCTCGCCTTCCAGGCGCCCGACCGTCCCCCGATCTCCCATGCCATCCTTCCTTGCGCCCAGTACCACTACGGCGCCGCCCTCCAGCGGGTCATCGATGCCGTGCCGGAAGACTTTGGGTGGAGCCTGCTCCCGGACCTGCCGGTCGAAGAACTGCCGGCTGGGTACAAGGAGG
>JBEKNX010000281.1:0-6449 GCA_049522375.1 Acidimicrobiales bacterium
CCCTCGGCCGCCGGGCGCGTCCTGGCCCGTGAGGTGGCGGTCCTGGACGGCCTGCTCCGCCACCCCGAGCGGCCCTTCGTCGCCGTGCTCGGGGGGGCCAAGGTCTCCGACAAGCTCGGGGTGATCGAGGCCCTGCTCGAAAAGGTCGACGCCCTGCTGGTGGGAGGGGGCATGTGCTTCACGTTCCTGGCCGCCCAGGGGCACAGCACGGGGGCCTCCATGCTGGAGGAGAGCCAGGTGGAGCCGTGCCGGCACCTGCTCGCGGCGGTGGCGGGCAGTGCCAAACGCATCCTGTTGCCCACTGACATAGTCGCCCTGTCGCCGGGGGGGACCTTCGGCGCCGAGCCCGGGGGCGAAGTGCGCCAGGTAGGAGCGGACGTGCCCGACGGGTGGATGGGCCTGGACATAGGGCCGGGCACGGCCGCCGCCTTTGCCGACGAGATCGCCGCCGCGGCCACGGTGTTCTGGAACGGGCCCATGGGCGTGTTCGAGGATCCCCGCTTCGCCGCCGGCACCCTAGCCGTGGCTCAGGCCGTGGCCTCGACCAAGGCTTTCACCGTGGTGGGCGGGGGCGACAGTGCCAGTGCCCTCAAGCAGTTCGGCCTGGACGACCAGGTCGACCATCTCTCCACCGGTGGGGGGGCGTCGCTCGAGTTCATCGAGAAGGGCGACCTCCCGGGGCTGGCGGCCCTGCGCCAAGCGGCCGCCCGGATGAGGGGCTGAGGAGCGCCATGGCCACCCGCAAGCCGCTCATCAGCGGCAACTGGAAGATGCACCACACGCACCTCGACGCCATCGCCGTGGTCCAGAAGCTGGCTTACACGCTGCTCCCGGCCGACTACGACCGGGCCGAGGTCTCGGTGCACCCCGCCTTCACCGCCCTGCGTTCGGTCCAGACCCTGCTCGACGCCGACAGCATCCCGATAGCCCTGGGGGCGCAGGACGTCCACCCCGCCGATTCGGGCGCCTTCACCGGTGAGGTCAGCCCGCCCATGCTGGCCAAGCTCAACGTCCGTTACGTCATCGTCGGCCACTCCGAGCGCCGTGAGCACTTCGGCGACACGGACGAGTTCGTCAACCAGAAGTTGCTGGCCGTCTTGAAGCACCAGATGGTCCCCGTCCTGTGCGTAGGCGAGACCCTGGCCGAACGCGAGGCCGGTTTCATCGAGGACAAGGTGGTCGGCCAGCTGGACGCCGCCTTCTCCGGGGTCTCCGCCCAGGCGGCGGAGGGCGTCGTGATCGCCTACGAGCCCATCTGGGCCATCGGCACCGGCCGCACGGCCAGCTCTGACGACGCCCAGGCGGTGTGCAAGGCCATCCGGTCCTGGCTGGCCGGGCACTACCGAGCCGAGGTGGCGGACAAGGTCAGGGTGCAGTACGGGGGCTCGGTCACCCCGGCCAATATCGCCGAGCTGATGGCCCAGGCGGACATCGACGGCGCCCTGGTCGGCGGGGCCAGTCTCGACGCCGAACGGTTCGCGCAGATAGTGCGCCTGGGGCGTACGGGCGCCTAGCCCTCCCGAGCCGCAGGACGCCTGGGCCTGGGCAGTCGCAGGCCGGGCGCCCTGCGACGTCCCGGCACGGCTGCTAAGTTCGTACCTTATCCGGCCTTCATTCGGGCCGGCCCGAGGTAAAACACAAATTCAACAGGAGGAGGTGCCGGCTAGGTGGTGATCACGTGGGTGGTGATCGCGGTACATATCGTGCTGTGCGTTATGTTGATCGTCTCTATCCTGCTGCACAGCGGGAAAGGTGGGGGCCTTTCAGAGATGTTCGGGGGCGGCCTGGGCTCGGCGGCGGCGTCGTCTAGCGTTGTCGAGCGCAACCTGGACCGCTTTACGGTTTTCACAGCCATCGCGTTCGCCTTTACCACGATGATCCTTGCGATCCGTCTCCAGTAAGCGTTGGCGATAGCGCTACGCCGCCACCGCGCTGCCGAGCACGGACCTGTCCTAGGGGCACGTCAGCCGCTCACGAAAGGCGCACAACATGAAGTCGAAAGTTGCGGGGCCGACGCTTAGCGTAGAGGCCGTTCATCATGGGGGCCGGTGGCTTGGGAGCAGGCCGCGGCGGACCTTGCAGAGCTTCGGGGTCGTCCTCATCGCCGCCGGCATGGCCGCAGGGTCGATGACGGCGCTCGGCGGCGCGGCGACAGCCGCGGCGTCCTCCACCCCCGCGGAAGCGTCCGCGAGCGGTAACTACGGGCCCATGGGCCCCGTTCCTTCGGTCGGCACCAAGATCCAGGGCGGGACCGCCTATGTCGCCGAAGGGCCGAGCGCGGCGCCGACTTTCATTTTCCCCTTCGTCGACGCCCAGGACTGCACTACGGTCAACTTCGGCCAGTTGTTCGAGTTGATGTACCGGCCCCTGTACTGGTACGGCAATGACAACAGCCCGAGCATCAACTACGACTACAGCGTCGGCAAGCCGCCGGTGTTCAGCAATGCCAACAAGACGGTCACGGTCACTTTGAACAACTACAAGTGGTCCGACGGCGAGCAGGTGACCAGCCGGGACATCGAGTTTTGGATGAACATGATGTTCGCCGAGAAGACCCACTGGTGCGACTACACGCCCGGGTACTTCCCCGACAACGTGGCGTCCGTGAGCTATCCCAACTCGTCTACGTTCGTCCTGCACCTCAAGCAGGGCTACAACCCGACGTGGTTTACCTACAACGAGCTGTCGC
This sequence comes from Acidimicrobiales bacterium, assembly GCA_049522375.1. Taxonomy (GTDB): domain Bacteria; phylum Actinomycetota; class Acidimicrobiia; order Acidimicrobiales; family Palsa-688; genus Fen-671. Next base: position 2,690 of record JBEKNX010000281.1, read on the forward strand.
AGATCTTCCCGCTGCCCATCGCCTGGGACCGCACCTCGCCCTCGGCGGCCGCTCCCAGCCCGACGGCGGCCAACCTGCCCGACACCACGGCCAGCGGCATCGCCAGCGTTTATAAGTTCCTCTACGGCCTGGCCAAGAACACGGCCGCCTATGCCAAGAGCCCCATCTGGTCGATCGTGGACGGCCCCTGGCAGCTGAAGAGCTTCACCGCCACGGGCGAGGTGACCTACGTGCCCAACCCGGACTACAGCGGGTCGCCCAAGCCGTCGCTCTCGTCGTTCGTGCTGGTGCCCTTCACCAGTGACGTGGCCCTCCTCAACGAGATCAAGTCCGGAGGCCCCAACGCATTGCAGGTGGCCTACCTGGCGGACGAGTACATACCGCAGCTCAAGTCGGTCGAGGCCGAGGGCTACACGGGCACGAACTTCACGCCGTCGGAGATCTCGTACTTCCCGCTGAACCTGCACAACCCCAAGTTCGGCCCTCTGTTCTCCCAGACCTATTTCCGCCAGGCCTTTGCCCACCTGGTCGACCAGCAGGGCTGGATCACCCATCTCATCGCCGGGTACGCCGCCCCGACGTACGGCCCCGTGCCCGTGGCCCCGCCCAACAGCCTGGCCGACGCCCAGGAGTCCGCCAACCCCTACCCCTTTAGCCTCTCCGACGCCGCCAGCATCCTGAAGGCGCACGGTTGGACCAACGTGGCCCCGGGCCAGAAGGCCACCTGCGCCAAGCCGGGCAGTGGTCCCGGCGAGTGCGGAGCGGGCGTCCCCAAGGGGTTCCAGATCGCCTTCAACCTGGACTACCAGAGCGGGGCGACCATCACCGACGAAGAGGTCCAGGACCTCAAGTCCCAGGCCGCTCAGGTCGGGATCGTCCTGCAGTTGACAGAGCACCCCTTTGCCCAGGTCGCCGGCGCCGCCGTCGACTGCGGGCCCAACGGGAGCGCCAAACCGGGCTCGGCCCAGTGCAACTGGACGGCCGAGGACTGGGGCGCAGGCTGGGTCTTTGCCCCTGACTACTTCCCCACCGGGGAGTCCATCTTCTACACCGGGTCTGCGGCCGACTACGAAGGCTGGGCCGACCCCAAGACCGACGCCTTGATCCGCCTCACGACCACGGCCTCGGCCGCCCAGTCGCAAGCGGCGCTCAACGCCTATGAGAACTACATCATCCAGCAGGCGCCGGTCGTCTTCATCCCGACGGCGACTGGCGACCCGGTGGCGGCGTCGATCGTGCTCACATCCCAGCACCTGGGCGGGTTCAGCAACAACCTGTTCACCAACCTGACGCCCGAGACCTGGTACCTCACCAAGTAGCGGCAGCAGCAACATAATCACGGGATGAGGCGCTCCAGTTGACGGGTTACATAATCCGGCGCTTGGCGCAGGCCATCGTGGTGGTCCTCGGGGTCACCCTGATCGCCTTCGGTCTGGAGCACCTCATTCCCGGCAGCATCGCCCGGGCGGTCATCGGCCCCCGGGCGACCAATGTCCAAATAGCCGTGTTCAACCAGCAAAACGGCTTCGACAGCCCGGTCTGGTACCAGTACTGGGTGTTCCTGGACCACCTCCTGCACGGGAACCTGGGCTTTTCGTACAAGCTCAACCGCAGTGTCGACGCCATCGTCTCCAATGACCTTCCCCGCGACGTCATGCTGGTCGGCACTTCCCTCGTCCTCGCCGTGCTCATCGCCGTGCCCATCGGCGTCGTCCAGGCGGTCAAGCGCAACCAGGCGTGGGACTACGCCGGCACGGCGACCTCTTTTCTGCTTTACTCCATGCCCTCGTACGCCCTGGGCCTGATATTGGTCTCCCTGCTCTCCATCACCGTCAAGTGGCTACCGGCGGAGGCTCCCCAGGGCAACAGCATCGGCCAGATGCTGGCCCACCCGGCCGGTCTCGTGCTCCCGGTCGCCACGCTGACGCTGGTGACTTACGCCCTGTTCTCCCGTTATATGCGCTCGGCCGCCATCGACAGCCTGGCCCAGGACTACATCCGTACCGCGCGCGCCAAAGGCCTGTCCGAGGCCAAAGTGCTGCGGCGGCACTTGCTGCGTAACTCGCTGGTCCCGGTGGCCACCCTGGTCGGCCTGTCCCTGCCGGCCATCCTGACGGCCGGGCTCGTCGTTGAGCAATTGTTCAATTTCCAGGGCTTGGGCCTGGCCTACTTCACGGCCGCCATCACCGACGATTACCCGGTCATGCAGGGCATAACCGTGCTGGTCGGCCTGGCCACGTGCTTCGGCAACCTGCTCGCCGACTTGACCTACGCGGTGCTGGACCCCCGCGTCCGCTACTGAAAATGGCCCTGCTCCCCGTCGCCGCCGAGACCCTGCCTGTTCCCGAGGCCGAGGGGGGCGAGGTTTACAAGCAGGGGAGCGTGCTGCAGCTGGTGGTGCGCACGTTCACCAAAAACAAGCTGGCCGTCATCGGCGTGGCGATTGTCTGCACCACGGTCGTGTTCTGCTTCATCGGCCCGTTCTTTTACAAAACCGACCAGGTGTACTCGAACGTGATGAACAGCAACCTCCGGCCCTCCGCCAGCCATCTCCTGGGCACGGACAACAACGGCTATGACGTCCTGGGGCGGCTCATGGCCGGCGGGCAGAGCTCGATCGAGATCGGCCTGTCGGTGGCGTGCATCGCCACCCTCGTGGGTGTCGTTTACGGCGCTGTGGCCGGCTTCTTGGGCAAGCTGGTGGACACGGTCATGATGCGCATCGTCGACATCATGCTCGCCATCCCCGTCGTCTTCCTCTTCATCTTCGTCTCCACGGTGACGACCCCCACCACCCTGTTGCTGATCCTGGTCTTGGCCGGGCTCAGCTGGTTGGCCCCGGCCCGCCTGGTCCGGGGCGAGACGCTCTCCTTGCGCACCCGGGAGTACGTTCAGGCGGTCAGGGTCATGGGGGGCAAGTCCCGGCGCATCGTGTTCCGCCACATAATCCCCAACGCCATCGGGACCATTATCGTCAATGCCACGTTCCAGGTCGCCGACGCCATCCTGGTACTGGCGATACTCCAGTTCCTCGGCTTCGCCCTCCCCCCCCCGACCGCCACCTGGGGCCAGATGCTCTCCAACGGCGTCGGCTTCCTGTCCGACGGCTACTGGTGGCAGGTCTACCCGGCGCTGATAATGATCATCCTGGTCGTGGTGGCGTTCAATTTCATCGGCGATGCCCTGCGGGACAGCTTCGAAGTCAGGCTGCAAGAGCGGTGACGCCGACTACGAGCACGCGCTCATGAGCCTTCTCGAAGTCGATCACCTGCGCATGTACATCCGCCTGCGCACGCGGGTCGTCAAAGCCGTCGATGACATAAGTTTCCAGATGGAACAAGGAGAAACCGTCGGCCTGGTGGGGGAGTCCGGGTGCGGCAAGACCATGGCCGCCAGCTCGATAATGCGGCTGCTCCCGCACGGGGGGCACATCGTAGGCGGTTCGGTCCGCCTGGCGGGCAAGGACCTGACCACCATGTCGGACGCCGAGATCCGTTCGGTGCGGGGCAACGAGATCGGCATGATCTTCCAGGACCCGATGACCTCGCTCAACCCGACCATGAACATCGGCCGTCAGATCGCCGAGAGCGTCGTCCTGCACCGGGGGGCCACCAAGGAGCAGGGCCTGGCCCGCGCCGCCGAGGTGCTGGGCCTGGTCGGCGTGCCCAATCCCAGGGAACGTCTGGGCGACTACCCCCACCAGCTCTCCGGCGGTCTTCGCCAGCGGGTCATGATCGCCATGGCCCTGGCCTGCGAGCCG
>JBEKNX010000282.1:0-6448 GCA_049522375.1 Acidimicrobiales bacterium
TGGCCGCGGGCGCCGTAGTTGTGGTGGCCGCCGGCGACGTAGTTGTGGTGGCGGCCGGCGACGTCGTGGTCGTGGCGGCGGGCGCCGTCGTGGTAGTGGCGGCCGGCGCCGTCGTGGTCGTGGCGGCGGGCGCCGTCGTGGTCGTGGCGGAGTGGGCGTGAGTGCGGACCGTCGTGGACGTAGAGGCCAGCGCGGTCGTCGACGTAGTTGCCGCGGTGGTCGACGTAGTGGCGGCGGTGGTCGCCGTGGCCGGGGCGGTGGTCGGCGTGGTCGTGGTGGGCAGGGTCGTCGAGGTGGTGGTCCCCACCGTCCCTGGCGTGTTCGGCACCTGCACGGTCGTCCCCGTCGTCGACGAGGTGGTGCCACTGGAGCCCGTGGTCGAGGTGGTGCTACTGGAGCTCGTGGTCGGGCTGGTGGTGGTCGAACTGGTGGTGGTCGAACTGGTGGTGGTCGAACTGGTGGTGGTCGAGCTCGTGGTGGTCGTCGTCGAGGGGAGCGTCTCCACCGGCGGGATCTCGCTCTCGAACGTCCCGTTCACCTGGTTGGCATATATGAAACCGTATATGTCGCCGTTCCTGAACGAGAAGTCCGCTTGGGGGGCCAGGATGTTGAGGCTAGGCCCGGCCGCGCTCAGCTGGACCGAAGTGGCGTTGGGGAAGTTGAGCACCGTGTTGGCCATCAGGTACTGGACCGGCGTGCTCGGCGACGAGTTGCCCGCTTCGTACACCGACCCGTCCCAGAAGTAGACGATCTGCAAGCAGGCGACGCTGCTGCAGTTGACGCTCGTGTCGGGGACGTTGATCACCGTGCTCGAGCCGGGGGGTACGTTGACGTAAAGGTTGGTCGTCCCGGCCAGCTCACCGGTGGCCAGGTCAAACACGTTTTGCTGCGTGTTGTTACCGGTCAGCACGAGCGTGCCGTCCGGCTGGTCCCAAGCGATCGTGCTGGCCGTCGAGGTCAGCGCCGCCAATGTCGTGCTCTCGTTTGTAAGCGCGCCGTTGATAGTGGAAAAGGCCGGCAAGGGGGGGCTGGTCGTGGCGTGCGCCAGATTGGGGATCGGGCACAGGATAGGGCCCGGGGAAGGCGGGCAGTAGAGCGGTGGGAGGCCGGCGGTGTTGGACCCGCCATAAACGCCGGAATTGCCTGGGCCCACTATCGCCAATGACCCGCTGACGTTGCCCGCCGCCGCGAACGCCAGAGTATTGGTGAGCTCATCACCGATATAGAAATTCAGGCCGGTGAAATTGCCGTCGACGGCGATAGCACCTTCCACGTCGGTGGCCGCGGGCTGGCCCCGGAAAGAACAGGGCCCGACTGCCGGGACGCCGGCGCAGATGCTGTACTCGGCGAGGTCGCCGGTAAGGCTGGCCACCTGCTGGCCCACGCCCGGGGGAGATGCCGAAGCCGCGTCGCTCAACGATTGGGCCGCGCCCACCCCTGTCAGCACCAACCCAATTAGTACCGACGAACCGGCGATCAACCTGGCTGGCCGGCTCAGCCTTGACCTGCGTCTCCTAATGGCCACCGCGTGCTCTCCCTTCGAGCTTTTAGGTCGCCCGATCACAAAAGGACGCCCTCGACGGCTGATGCTAGTTGTGAACGCTGCACGTACAGTTACCCGCTTGCTCCGAATAACTCTCAGCGGTCACGCACTGTACACGGTTTGCTCCTCGCCGCGCGATCGGGCCATTTCATCACTTTTAGCGGCGAACTAACCGCTAACCGTGAAGAATACCTTTCCACAATACTAAGTCCCTTGCTGAGGCCGCCGCACATCCGTTCCACGGAGCCAGCAGGCCCGGCCCCGTCGCTACCCCACCCAGGTGTGGGGCAGCGGGCATGGGTTACGACCGCCCCGGGCGTTGTAAGGTCGCCCGGACTAAATGTCACGACAGCGAAGGGAGCAGGGTCACGTGGGGTGGCGGTGGTCTTCGAGCGTAGGTCGCGCACCGGCGCGGCCGGGCTGGGCTACCAAGGCGCCGGCGAGAGCGGCGGCCGCCGCCCTCGGGCTGGCTCTGGTGCCGTTCATGGCCCTCAGCCCGCTGGCCCAAGCTCCCGCCCTGGCGTCGGGGACGACTTTGTACGCCTACGTGGGAGGCGGGGCGCCGGGACCGTTGCCAGCCAGTTGCCCGCAGACGACCACCCCGGTCGACCAGTGCACTCTGACGGAGGCCTTGGCCGCTGCTGCCCCCGGGGACATCGTGGCCCTGGCCACACCGGGCAGCACCAGCCACTACCTCGGCAACTGGACGATCGACACGGCGGGTACGTCATCAAGCTCTCCCGTGACCGTCGAGCCGGCTCCGGGGGCCCCCGACCCTGCCCTCGACGGCAACCTGGGCCGCCCCACCGGGTGCACGACCACGAGCTGCGCCGGACCGGTCCTCACCATCGGCACCATTGCCCGTACCGGCGCCGTATACGTGGAAAACGTGGTCCATGTCGTGATCGACGGTCTCTCCGCCGATGGCCTCACCATCGAGGACGGTGACAACACCACGCCCACGCAGGGCGGTGTGGGCTCCGGCAGCGGCTCGGGCGTTTTCACCCTGGGCGGGGCCATCGACAACACGTGGGGGGGCGTCCTCAGCGTGGCGGACACGGACTTCGACAACAACACGGCAAACTTCGGCGGCGCCATTATCAACGCCAACGGGGACGACACCGGTTCGGGCACCCTCAGCGTCACCGGTTGCACGTTCACCGGCAATAAAGCTACCGATGGCGACGGGGGGGCCATTAACAACAGCGGAGGCGGCGATGGGGCGGCGGGGGCCCTCACGGTGGCGAGCTCGACCTTTAACGGCAACAGGGCCAGCGGCACAGCCATGGCCAAAGGCGACGGGGGCGCCATAGACAACGGTGACGAATATGGCAGCGGCGGGGCCTTCGCCATTTCGAACTCGCTGTTCATCGACAACACGGCCAGCGTCGACGGCGGTGCTATTGACAACGGTGACAATGGAGGCGGCGGAGGCGCGGACGACGTCCCTAACAGCGTGTCGGCTTCGACCTTCATGGACAACAGCGCCAGATCCGGGGACATCCGCCACGGCGATGGCGGCGCCATCGACAATGCCGACCTGGGGGGCAACGGCTACCTGACGGTGACAAGCTCAACGTTTATAGGCAACACGGCCAGCGCCCGGGGCAAACGTTCGTACCCTCACTACACCGCCAATGGGGGCGCCATAGACAACGCTGACCACGGCGGCAAAGGTTACGTCACCGTGGCGGGCTCCACTTTCGACGGGAACACCACTTACGCCCACGGGGGCGGCAACTCTGATGGCGGGGCTATCGATAATGCCGATGACGCGGGTGCCGGGACGCTGACGGTGTCGGGTTCCACTTTTGAAGCAAACGCGGCCGAGACCGGCGCATATGGCTCACATGGTGGCGCCATCGACAATGCCGATGACGGCGGTACGGGCACGCTGAGCGTATCGGCCTCCACGTTCGACGGAGATATGGTCATCGGCAACGGCTCCGATGACGGCCCGCTTATCGAAAGCCGAGACTTCGGCGGCAACGCCACCGTCTACGTCGCAGCCAACATCTTCAACGGTTCGTGTGGCCAAGGGACGGGCAAAGGCACCTGGACCGACGGTGGCTACAACATCAGCGCCGACAAGACGTGCGAGCACCACAATGCGTACGACGTCAACTACGACGAGAGCCTTTCGGGTTTCCTCGGGCCCTTGGCTAACAACGGCGGCCCGACGCCGACGATAAGCCTGATTACTACCGGGAACCCGCCCGATCTGGCCATAGGTATGGTCCCCAACCCCACTAGATCGCTCTGCCCGGCGACCGACCAGCGCGGTTACACGTCGGCGGCCAGCGCTCCGTGCGACGCCGGGGCCTACCAGACGACCGGGAGCACCAACGGCAGGACCTGAAGTTCTACAAACATTTACCTCAGGTCCGGGACGACGTCGATCGGGTTCGACCGGCGCATCTCAGCTTCCTGTGGCTGTAGTTGTTCGCGGTCTTCCACAGCCCGTTTCTGGTTTTGGTCCCGGGGGCGGCGCGTGGGTAACGACTGGCTTTCGGGGTTGTATGCTACCAAAGCCAAGAAAAAGCCTCGGCGACGAAAGGAGCAGGTCACGTGCATTTTCGGTGGACTTCAAGCGTAGGTAGCCCTCACAGGAGCCCGGGCGGGGGCGCCAAGGGGTGGGCGAGGTGTGCGGCCGCCGGCCTCGGGCTGGCCCTCTTGCCCTTCATGGCGCTGACCCTGGTCACCGAAGCCCCCGCGACTGCATCGGGTGCAACGTTGTACGCCTACGCCAACGGGACTGGCACGCCTGCCGGTTGCCCTCCCGAGGGAACACCCTCCACCGGGTGTTCGCTGCTAGAAGCCATAACCCGGGCCGTCGCGGGCGACACGATTGAGCTTGCCACCGCTGGCAGCACCCCATACATCGGTAACTGGACGATCGATACCACAGGTACTTCGGCCGCGTCACCCATCACCATCGAACCCGCTAGTGGCAGTACCGCCGTCCTCGACGGCAACGATGGCAGCGCCACCAACTGCACGACCACCAGTTGCGCCGGCCCGGTCCTTACCATCGGACGCACCAACGTCGTCTACGTCGATATCAGCGGTCTCGCCGCCAACGGGCTCACCATTGAAAATGGCGACAACAGCACGCCCACGCCGGCCGGGCCACCCGGCTCAGGCGCCGGTTCCGGCACCGAGGCTCTCGGCGGCGGCATTGACAACACGTGGGGAGGCGTCCTCACGGTGACGGACACGCTATTCCAGGACAACACCGCGAACTTCGGTGGTGCCATCATCAATGCCAACGGGGACGACGTGGGTACGGGCACGCTCACGGTCATCGGTTCCACGTTCACCGACAACCATGCCGTCACCGGTGACGGCGGCGCCATCAACAGCGCCGGAGGCGGTGCGGGCGCCACCGGGACCCTGACCGTGACGGGTTCGACCTTCACCGGGAACACGGCCACCGGGACTACCGTCGCCCACGGCGACGGCGGTGCCATAGACAACGGTGACGAATCGAGCAGCAATGGGACCATGACCGTCTCCAGCTCGACCTTCACGGACAACACGGCCGTCGATGGAGCGGCCATTGACAACGGGGACAACGGCGGCAACGGTGGCTCCAGCGGTACCCCCAACACCGTGACGGGCTCGACCTTCACAGGCAACAGTGCCAACGGTGGTACCGCCACCCAGGGGGACGGTGCCGCCATCGACAACGCTGACCTCGGCGGTCACGGCTACCTGACGGTGACGAACTCGACCTTTATGAGCAATACGGCCGTCTCCGACGCAGCCAGCGCTCCCGCCAACGGCGGTGCCCTAGACAACGCCGACAACGCCGGCAATGGCCACGTCACCGTGTCGGGCTCGACGTTCGACGACAACACCACCAACGCCAACTCGTCTGGTGCCAACGCCAACGGGTCTGCCATCGACAACGCCGACGAGGGCGGAACGGGCACCCTTACCGTGTCAGCCTCCACGTTCGACGGCAATAGCGGGGAAAACGCCGCTTTTGGTTCGCATGGTGGTGCCATCGACAACGCCGACGATGGCGGCACGGGCACCCTTACCGTGACCGCCGCCACCTTCGACAACAACACCGCCAGTGATGGCTCGGCCATCGACAACGACGACTTCGGTGGGACCGGGGCCGTGGCTGTGGCCGCGGACATCTTCACCGGGTCTTGCAACAGCAACGAACAGGGGACCGGGCACCCGACATGGACCGATGGTGGCTACAACGTAGGTCCCGACGGAACTTGCGATAACAGCGGCACCGAAGATGTGGCTAACGCTTCCAGCCTGGGGACCGAGCTCGGGCCCCTCCAGATCAACAACGGTGGTGCCACGGAGACAATCCAGCTCCTGGCCGGCAACCCGGGATTAGGCCTCATCGGCACAACCCCGCACCCGGTGACAGTCACGTTGAACGCCAACGCCGTGACCCTTTGCCCTACAACCGACCAGAACGGCACCACCACAGCTTCGGATATTGCCTGTGACGCGGGGGCCCTGCAATCGAGCAGCTTGAAAACCCAGACGATCACCTTCAGCTCGGCGAACCCCAGCCCGGTTACCGTCGGTGCGACGTACACCCCGACAGCGACCGAGGGAGCTTCGGGGAACGCGGTGACATTCAGCATCGACGCTGCCAGCACAGCAGGAGCTTGCTCGTACGCTTCGCCCGAGGTCACTTTCAACGCCGCCGGCACGTGCATCGTTGACGCCAACGAGGCCGGTAATGGCACTTACGCCCAGGCGGAGGCGCAACAGTCCATAACCGTCAACGCGGCTGCTGGTGGCGGCGGAGGCGGCGGAGGCGGAGGCAGCGGCGGTGGCGGAGGCGGCGGCGGTGGCGGAGGAGCCTTCGTCACGCCAACCCTCACCGTCACCCCACCGAGCCCGACCATCTTTGCCGGCTCAGCCATA
>JBEKNX010000283.1:0-6875 GCA_049522375.1 Acidimicrobiales bacterium
AGCTCCCCCCTTGCTTCGACGTGGTCACGGTGCGCGGCGGGGGCCCGACCGGAAAGCCCCGCGCCTGCAACGCCGGGCTGGCTCGGGCCAAGGGCGAGTTCCTCGTTATCTACGACGCGGAAGACCGCCCCGATCGCGACCAGCTCCGCGGGGCGGTTGACGCCTTCGCGAAGGCGCCGGCCGACGTCGTCTGCATGCAGGCGAAGCTCAACTACTTCAACCGCACGCACAACTTGCTGACGAGGTGGTTCGCATCGGAGTACTCGCTTTGGTTCGATCAACTGCTCCCCGGGTTGCAGTCGATGGACGCGGCTATCCCATTAGGCGGTACCTCGAACCACTTCGTAATGGCGAAGCTGCGCGAGCTCGGAGGATGGGACTCTTTCAACGTCACAGAAGACGCCGACCTCGGGGTACGTATTTATGTCAATGGCTGGAAGACGGCCATTCTCGACTCCTCGACCTACGAAGAGGCGACGAGCCGCTACCACAACTGGGTACGGCAGCGGAGCCGATGGGTCAAGGGGTACATCCAGACATATCTGGTCCAGATGCGCCATCCGATCGCCTTGTACCGTCAGATGGGACCAAAGGCATTTGCCATGTTCCAGCTCTTCTTCGGAGCACCCACGCTGGGCGCGCTGGTCAACCCGTTCTACTGGTTGATGACGGTCGTTTGGTTCGTTAGTCACTTCGAAGGTGTCCCCATCCTTTTCCCACGGTTGTTGTTGTACCTGGGCGTCGTCGGCTTTTTTGTCGGTAACGCCGCCTTCACGCTGGCGGCAATGAGCGCCACTTATATCCGCGGGCACTACGAGGATGTGAAGTGGGCGCTCCTCACTCCTTTCTATTGGCTCCTCATGTCCTTTGGGGCGTGGAAGGGGCTGGCCCAGCTTTGTTACAAGCCTTTCTATTGGGAGAAGACGGTGCACGGGTACTGCCTGCTCGGGCCCGAGGAAAGCATTGCGGGGAACGTCGATGTCAACGCTTGACGCGGCCGTAGGCGGAGTGAAGTCGCGGCCGGCCAATGACGTAGTAGAACGCGCCACCACGCTGAGCCGTCTGTCAGCCCTTCCGGTCCCGGTCGCCCTGGTTTCTATCGTTTGTGCCGTGGTCGCCACGACCTGGTCGGCCCGAACTCACTCGATGCTCCTGTACGGCGACGCGCAGTCCCACCTCAACATCGCCCGTCACGTGACCGACGGCCTTCGTCCGGGCCTGGTCCAGCTGGGGAGCGTCTGGCTACCGTTACCTCACATTCTCCTGGTGCCGCTGGTGGCCTCCACGTGGATGTGGCACAGCGGGGCGGCCGGTGCCATCGTGGGCGGCACCTGTTTCGTCTACTCGGCGGTCCGCATCTACACACTTGTAGACGAGCTGACCGGCAGCCGTATTGGTGCGTGGTGCGCGTTCGGCGTCTATATGGCGAACCTCAACCTCCTTTACCTTCAGAGCACGGCGCTCACAGAACCCGTACTATTGGCCTTCCTCGTCGGGGCCACTTTCCACCTGGCCCGCTGGATGAGGACACGGAGCGTCCGCAGCCTGGCGATCGCAGGTGTGCTCACGTTTTGCGCCACCCTCTCGCGCTTCGACGGCTGGGCCTTTCTTCTCGCCGCGGCGACGATCGTCATGGTGTGGACGTGGGTAGGCCGGCGCCAGCCCAAGGAAGTCGAAGCGAACGCGCTGGTCTTCGTCGCCATTGGCGGCTACGGCATCGTCCTGTGGCTCCTCTACAACTTGATCATCTTCCATGACCCTCTTTATTTCATGGATAGCGGGGCCAGCGCCCAGTCGCAGCAGGCGGCACTGTTGCACGTCGGCATGCTCAGCACCAAGGGCGACCTGCTCCGGAGCACCCTCACCTACGGATGGGCGGTCGTGGACTTGCTCGGCCCGGTAGTGGCGGCGGCCGGCGCTGTGTGCGTCATCGGCTTAGCCCTGGCCCGCGGGTTGGCTCGGCGGCGCACAGTCGCCGTACTGGCACTGCTGGCTGCGCCGGTGCTGTTCAACGTCGTGTCCCTCTGGCTAGGCCAAAGCACGTTGCGCGTCCCCCAGGTGGCCCCCTACGGCATGTGGAACGACCGGTACGGGATCATGGCGTTGCCGCTGGCCGCGGTGGCACTGGGAGCGGTGGTGGGCCGATGGAGACTGTTCGCCCCCGTTGTCGTGGCGGTGGCGGCGCTGGGCGTGGCGATGATGGCGACCAGCACCCCGCTCACGATCAAGGACGGTCGAGTAGGCATTTCGAGCGCAACCGCGGAGCATCCCGACACCGCGGCCACATACCTGCATCGCAACTATCGTGGCGGAGAGGTATTGGCCGACGATTCGGTGGCCTCGCCGTTCATGTTCGAAAGTGGCCTCGACCTCAAACAGTTCGTGACCATTGGGTTCGAACCTTGGTACGACGATGCTCTGCGGGCGCCGGCATCCACCGTGGCCTGGGTGGTCACCGTCGGCAGCGACGCCGTGTTCGCCGACATGGCCGCGCACCCTGAGCGTTTCAGCCGATTTCGGCTGGCGAGCACTTGGGGCTTGGTCCGCCTTTACAGGCTCCAACCCGTAGGCGGGCAACGATCACGGATCATATGAGAAAAGGGGCAAACATGCTACGGAGAGCATTAGCGTGGGTGGCAGTTCTTGTCGCGTCCCTATCGCTGGTGGCAGTAGGACCGGCAACCACCAGCCAGGCGCAACCGACCGACGACACCTGGTCGACCTCCCTGCACGATGTGGAGCGGACGGCCGCCTCCACCGACACGAACATTTCGCCCGCCACGGCCCCCACGCTCACTAAATTGTGGTCGTTCCAAACGGGAGGGCCCGTCGCCTCGACCCCCACCGTGACCGGGGGGACGGCGTATTTCGGTTCCTGGGACGGCTACGAGTACGCCGTCAACGCCACCACGGGCGCCCTGCAGTGGAAGACGTACCTCGGTCTCACCGACGCTCCCGCGGACTGCACGCCGTCCGGCGAGATCGGGGTCTCGTCGCCGGCCACGGTCTCGAACGGCGTGGTGTACGTAGGCGGTGGCGATGGGTACTTCTATGCCCTCAACGCCACGACGGGTGCGGTGGACTGGCGGGTGTGGGTGGAGGGCTCTAATACGCCCGGCAACTACGACGGGCACTACAACTGGTCCGGGCCCCTGGTCGTGAACGGCTACGCCTACGTCGGCGTGGCCAGCTTTGGGGATTGCCCGCTCATCCAGGGCCAGTTGGTACAGATAAACATCACCACCGGGACCATCGCCAATACCTTGAACCTGGTGCCCAACGGCCAGGTGGGTGGCGGCATTTGGACATCGCCCGCCTATGACCCGGCGACGAACACGATCTTCGCTGACACGGGCACCGAGAACGCCCCCACGCAGCAGTGGGCCCAGTCCTACCTGGCCATCGACGCCAACAGCCTCGAGGTGAAGGACTATTGGAAGCTCCCGGCCTCCGAGGCGGTGGAGGACTCCGACTTCGGGACGTCCACGACCCTGTTCAGCGACGCCAACGGGGACCAGCTAGTGGCATCGATCAACAAGAACGGGGAGGCCTACGCCTTCAACCGTAACAACTTGCCCGCGGGACCGATCTGGCAGACGCAGATTGCAATAGGAGGCGATTGCCCCACGTGCGGAGAGAGCAGTGTGTCGTCGGGGGCCTTCGGCGCCGGGACCCTCTTCATGGCCGGGAACACCGGTGTCATCGACGGTGTCGGCTACCCCGGGACCGTGAACGCCCTCAACCCGGCCACCGGCGCCTTTATCTGGCAGCACGCGGCTCCGGGCAGTGTCATCGGGGCGCTGGCCTATGACAACGGCATGGTCTTCGACGGCGGCGGGTCGTACCTGGAGGTGCTTTCCGCCACCACCGGCCAGCGCCTCTACAGCTATGGCACCGGGTCGCAGATCTACGGAGGGCCAAGCATCGCTGATGGCATCGTCTACATCGGGGACACCAACGGTCAGGTTATTGCCTTCGCCGAGCCGACATCTCCGCCCCCGACACCGCCGGCGGACCCCAATTGCCCGAGCGGGTTCACCTGCCAGGACATCGGGTCGCCCACCCCCGCCGGGTCGGAAACGGTCACCAGCGGCAACTGGACCGTGTCGGCCGGGGGGACGGGCGTAACCGGGACGACGGACAGCTTCAGGCTCATGAGCGAGCCGACGGACGGCGCCACCCAGGTCAGCGCCCACGTCACAGTGGCGCCCACCGGGACGGGCGGCCAGGCCGGGTTGATGATCAGGCAGAACAACAACCCTGGGTCGCCCTACTACGCAGTGCTGGCCGAGCCCGGCGACGCCTTATCGGTCCAGTACCGCACCACCTTTGACGGCCCGACCACGGTGGACACCACAACGACGGACACCGGGTTGCCGCTTTACTTGATGATCCAACGGGTGGGTGACACTCTCCAGGCCGCCACCTCGGAGAACGGCTCGTCCTACACGCTTGTGCCCGGTAGCAACACCGCTGTTGCTATGCCCCCCGTGAACTTGGCCGGCCTCGCCGTGAGTTCTGGCACCAACGGCACCGCGGCTACAGCGTCGTTTTCGGCGCTCAGTGTCGGCACCCCCACCGTCACCCCGGTCCCGCTGGCGCCGGCGTCGCCGTGCCCCTCGGGTTGGAGCTGTCAGGACATCGGCAACCCGGCCCTGGTAGGTAACCAGTCGCTATCGTCGGGCACCTGGACCGTCGAGGCAGCGGGCAACGGGTTCGGCCAGGCCTCGATCACGTCGTACTCGGAATGGCCCGTCGACGACCAGTTCCACTTTGTCTGGCAGCCGGTATCGACCGACACCACTATCAGCGCCCAGGTGACCAGCCAATCCGACACAAGCGCCAACTCGCAGGCGGGGGTCATGCTGCGGGCCGACACCACTGGCGGAGGCGCCTACTATGCCGCCTGGATCAGCCCCGGCCGTGGCGTGACGATCGATTACCGGGACACCGACGGGCTGCTCGACAACGTTATTGCCAACCTGAGCGCCACCGCACCGGCTTGGTTGGAGGTGGCGCGCTCGGGCGACACGTTCACCGCCTATACATCCTCGGACGGCACCACTTGGACGCCAGTCATCGGCTCCAGCGAGGTGCTGCCAAACCTTGAAGGCACCATCCTGGCCGGCCTGGCCGTCAGCTCCGACGACGCCGGGGCGGTCGGCACAGCAACGTTCCAGGACGTGGACATCGCCGCCAGCGCGCCGGCGCCCCCCAACCTGTGCCCGACCGGCTGGGCCTGCAACGACATCGGCTTCCCGACGCCCGCGGGCAACCAGTCCCTGCAAGGCGGCACGTGGACGGTGCAGGGCGGGGGAGGCGACATCACCGGCATCTCGGACTCGTTCCGCTTCATCGCCGAGAGCCAAGAGACCGACGGCACCGTCTCGGCTGAAGTGGCCTCTCAGTCCGACACCGACCCGTACGCCAAGTCGGGCGTCATGGTCCGGGTTTCGACCTCTGACACCTCGGCCTACTACGGCGTGTTCGTGACACCCGCCAACGGCATCCAGGTCCAGTACCGCACGCAAGAAGCGGGCGGCACGGCCAGCTTGGCCGTCAGTGGCACCGCGCCCACCTACCTGGAGATCAGCAGGTCGGGGGACACCTACACCGCTTACGACTCCAGCGACGGGGCCAACTGGAACGAAATTGCCGGCTCCACCGTGTCGATCCCGACCCTGGTGGGGACGCTCCAAGCCGGCCTGGCCGTGTGCTCACACGATGCCTTGGCCCTCAACACGACCGTTTTCGAGGCCGTCAGCATCACCGGGACCATTGGGAACGGCGGCCTCCCGAGCCTATGGTCCGACCAGGACATCGGTGCTCCCACGCCGGCGGGCTCGGCCAGTTATGGCGACGGGACCTTCACCGTCCAAGGCGGGGGATCCGACATTTGGGGCGGCGCTGACCAGTTCAACTATGTGTGGCAAAATTTGAGCAGCGACGCCAGCATTGTCGCCCAGGTCACCTCGCAGACAGACAGTGACCCCTGGGCAAAAGCGGGGGTCATGATCAAGCAGTCGACGACCGCTGGCTCCCCGTACGCCATGGTGGCCCTTACCCCGGCCAACGGGATCGCGTTCCAGTACGGTTTCAACACCACGGTCTCAGGGGGGAACTACTCGTTCCCCAACGGATGGGTGCGTTTGGACCGTGATGGCGACGTCTTCACTGCCTACGAGTCCACCGACGGGTTCAACTGGGACGAGATCGGCCAGGTTGACATCCTTATGAGCAGAACCGCCACCGTCGGCCTGTTCGTCTGTTCGCACAATCCCGGCGCCTTGAGCACGGCCACGTTCGCCAACGTGACGGTGAGCCCGACCGGGGCAGCGCCAGTGCCCTCGCCGTGGGCATCGACCGATGTCGGTAGCCCGGCGGTGGCGGGCACGTCCAGTTACGCCAACGGGACGTTCACGGTGAACGGCTCCGGTACCGACATCTGACATCTGGGCTAACACCGACGAGTTCCAGTACGCCTACCAGCCTCTGGACGGGAACGGGTCCATCATCGCCCAGGTCACCTCCCAGACGGGCTCCGACCCGTGGGCCAAGGCCGGGATCATGATCAAGCAGTCCACCACTTCCGGCGACCCATATGCCATGGTGGCGGTCACCCCCGGCAACGGCGAGGTGTTCCAGTCCCAGTTCGACAACAGCACGTCAGCCGGCAGTTATACCTTCCCCAACGCCTGGTTGGAGCTGACCAGGGTAGGCAATGTCTTCACGGCCTACGCCTCGGCCAACGGGACCGCCTGGACCGAAGTGGGCTCGGTCACGATCACCATGGCGACCGACGCCACCGTCGGGCTGTTCGTCTGCTCGCACAACTGGGACACCTTGGGCACGGCCACGTTCGCCAACGTGACGGT
>JBEKNX010000284.1:0-6443 GCA_049522375.1 Acidimicrobiales bacterium
AGGCTGACCGTCAGCCGATTCTCGAGTCAGGCCGAGGACCAGCCAAACCTGAACGTATCCCCTTGCACCACCGAAGTGGTGGATCCGGCTCTGATCAGGCTTGTCTCCATCCTCTCTGCCGAATATGCGCTGAGGTCCGCCTTGGAGTTGACTAGGCAAAAGCACCCAATATGTCCAGTTCTGGCGCGTTTTCGGTCAAGGGTGCACGCGCAACCTCGAGCCGCCCGGCGGGCGCGTGAACGCCGACAGGGACGCACCAGAGGCGCGTGGGTGCGCCGCTTCGGCCCGATCGCTCGCTTGGGCAGCCCGGGTTATGGCTGGGGGGCCGTTGCGGTCTTTTCAAGGGCTGCGAGCAGGTCGCTGACTTGTTCGCGCGTCATTGCCGCGCCCTCTGCCAGTGCGGCCGTTAGTCGCGAGCTGAGGCGAGCCTTCAGGGCCCCGAGGTCCGCGTCCAGCTGAGGATAGCCTCGGTAGCGATCTCCGAAGCCCGCCTTTTCGAGCTCGCGCTGAGCGAACCCGTACAGGCGGGCAGCCGCCACGTCGTCGCTCCCCAGTGCAATTACACAGGAGGCGGCAACTACTAGTGCGTCAGCCATATACCAAGGGACGTCCTGGCGTCTAGCCCGCTCAAACGCCCTCCGTGAGAGCACGAACGAGCCGCGGTAGTCACCTTCTTCGTACAGGAGCTCGCCGAGCCGGTTGCCTGCAAAGCTCTCCTGCCCGAGTTCTGCCTCCAGCTCGGTCGACCTTTCGACATGGGGGCGGGCCTCTTTGGGTTCGCCGAACAGGCACAGGTTGCCGTGAGCCAAGAAGCTGAAGCCGGTGTCGCCGTTCTCCTCGGCGGTGGCCAACAGTTCCTCGACGGTGGCCCGGCACCGGGCCGCGTTAGCGCCCCTGAAGTCGGTCGAGACGGCGAGAGCGAACAGCCCCTCGCACAGTAGCAGCGGGCCCCCGGCTTGCCGGGCGAGGTGTAGCGCTTCTTCACCCTCGGCCTCGTTGGGCCGGCCAGCAAGGCCGTTGACGACGGCAACGGCAGCGGCAGCCAGGGCAGCCGCCGCACTGTCGCCGACCTGGGCGGCCAGCTCGCCGCCAGCCCGGGCATAACGGGCGCACGCCTCGGCGTCGAGGCTCATGGCCAGGTACGCCGCCGTGACCAGCGCCTTGGCCCGGAGCACAGGGCCGGGGTCCGAGCTGGTGACTGCGAGCGCCTGCTCCACGATCTCGAAGCCTTCTCGGTTGCGGTTGTGGAGGAACCAGTACCGGCGTAGTGCCACCAGGGCACGCAGCAGGTCTTCGTGCCGGCCGGGCCGGGCGGCGAGGTAGGAGAAGACGGCCCGGAGGTTGCCGAGCTCGAGTTCGACGCTCTTCAGCCAAGGGACCAGCAACGGGCCGAAAGGCTCCGGGCCAGCAGAGTGCACCAGCGAGAGGTAGTAGTGGGCGTGGTCAGCCCGAGCCTGCTCAGCGCGGGCCTCGTCGAGCTGCTCGGCGCCGAACTGGCGGAGCGTCTCGTGCAGGTCGTAGCGCACCGGGCCCCCCTCGGTGCCGGCGGTGGTGACCATCGACTTGGACACCAGGCCAAAGAGGTCCTCGGCCGTTCCTTCGGGCCCCGCCAGCGCCAGCGCCGCCCCCAGGCTGAAACCGCCCGGGAAAACCGACAGCCGGCAGAACAGGTCCTTTTCCCTGGCACTTAGGAGGTCGTAGCTCCAAGCGACCGCCGCCCGCAAGCTCTGGTGGCGGGCCGGGGCCGTACGCGCTCCCTCGGCCAAGATGGCGAAACGGTGGCCGAGGCCCTCCAAGATGCTCCCCAGGTCGAGCACCGCCACCCGGGACGCAGCGAGCTCGATCGCAAGCGGCATGCCGTCGAGGCGCCGGGTGAGCTCGGCGACAGCGGAAATGGCCCCCTCGTCCAGGCGCAGCCCTGGCCTAGCGGCGACGGCACGGTCCACGAAGAGCTCGACGGCCGCGCAGCCCCGGCTCTCGACGGCGCTGGCGCCCGGCTCGGGCACCTCGAGCGAGGGGACCCGCCACACCGTCTCGCCGGCGATGCGGAGCGGGTCCCGGCTGGTGGCGAGCACCCGCAAGCCCGGGGCGTTGCCCAAGAGCTCCTCGACGAGCTCGGCCACCGCCCCGACCACGTGCTCGCAATTGTCGACCACGACCAAGGTCTCGCGGCTGCCGACTACCTCCGCCATCACTTGGGCCAGGGGCCGCTCGGACTGGGGCCGCACCCCGAGCGCCTCGGCCATAGCCAGGGGGACCAGGCCCGGGTCGGCCAGAGGGCCCAGGGCGACGAAGTGGGCACCGCCGGCGAAGTGGCCCGCCATGGTCGCCGCCACTTCACACGCCAAGCGGGTCTTGCCGCAGCCGCCCGCCCCGGCCAGGGTGACCAGGCGTCGCTCGCCGAGCATCTTGGCTACTTCGGCCACTTCCTGGGCCCGGCCCAAGAAGCTGTTGGCGGGCCTGGGCAGAGCGCCGGTGCCGCCTCCCGGGGCGGGGCCCGCCGGGGGCGCACCAGGGACGATGGGGCGCGGGTCCAGCTCGGGGGACTGCAACAGCACCTTTTGTTCCAGGGCCACGAGCTCGGCCGAGGGGCTGATGCCGAGCTCTTCGGCCAAAGTAGAGCGCAGACGGGCAAATGCGCGCAAGGCGTCGGCCTGGCGGCCCGAGCGGTAATAGGCCAACATGAGCTGGGCCCAGCGCCGCTCTCGCAGTGGCTCGGCGGCGACCGCCGCCTCGAGTTCGCCCACCAAGCCGGCGTGCTCTCCCAGGGCCAGGCGCACCTCTGCCAGCTCTTCCTCCGCCTCCCGGTGGAGCTCTTCCAGGCGGGCCACCTCGGCCGTGGCCCAGGTATGTTCTGTCAGCTCGGGGCAGGGACGGCCCCGCCACAGCGCCAAGGCCTCTCGTAGCAACAAGGCTGCCCCGGCCCGCTCACCTGCCTCCTGGCGCCGGGCCGCTTCGTGGACGGCCCCCTCGAAGCGGGCGGCGTCCACCGACCCAGGGTTGACCTGTAGCAGGTAGCCGCCACTATTCGTGAGCAGGCAGCCCGCAGGCAGGAGCCGCCGCAAATGCGAGACGTAGGTCTGGAGGGCCTTGGCCGCCGAGGGGGGTGCCGCTTCCCCCCATAGGCCGTCATAGAGCGCCTCGGCTGGGACGGGGCGCCCAGCCCGCAGGGCCAGCATCTCGAGCACGGCCCGCTCCTTGGGTGCGCCCAGTACGACGGGGCCCTCCTCCGAGGTCACCTCCAACGGCCCGAGCAGCGCTACGTGCACTGGGGCACACACTACGTGGCCCATCGGGCGCCCTGCAGGGTCACCTCACGGCCAAGGGCGGCTCGCCTTTACCGTCCCTTTACCGCCCTTTACCACGCCTTGGCCGTCGCTCAAGCGCCCACGCGCAAGCTAACTATGACCGCCTCTACAGAAAGGGCCCACGATGTTCAGGATCCCGCCGCCCGCCATCGCCATGCGCCTAGTCGAAGAGCACCGCCACGACCTCGAAAAGGCTGCCGGGGAACGGCTTGCAGGGGGCCCCTCCGGCTTTAGCCCCCGCAGGCGCCTTCGCTCCTTCGGGGAAATCCTCGCCAAGTTCGCCCGCTGGCGGGATGCGGCCCCCGTCAGGTCCTCGGTCGCCGCCACGGCGGCGGAGTTGGGTTGAAACGAGAGCGAAGATTGGGCGACCGTTCCGGCCCCCGGGGCCGGCAGGGCCATGGAGGCGTTGATGGGTGCCTTGGCACTTTGCCAGACATCCCGTCTGGAGACGATTGGCATCGCCGACGCCGGGTCTATGTCAACTTGCATGGAGGCCAGGCTCGTAACGGCGGTCGTGGCCCCAGCCAACTCACGGCGCGTACATAATTCCCATACTGTTGGGGAGATCTTCACTGGGCCGGCGCCACGCCGCCCGTACTGAACGACGGCTATTTCTCCTGCGTTCGACACAGGAGCCGATGCATAATGTACGCCCAGAACGGCTGGATGTTCTGTGCTCGCTTCGCCGGAGCAGAGCCACAGGGTGCGTCCCCCGATTGACGCTGGCGGGGAAGAGGTCGACCTACTTGAAGCCGCCCACGCCTTACCGCCGCCGCCTGACGACACACCGGTGCGGGCACGCGACTGCGGCTCGCTGTTCTCCGCCACACGCAGACGGCGCACTGCCACGAGCGATCTGGTCAGCTCTAAGCCGGGCGTGGCCAGGGGCTCGACAACCTACTTCCCGCTAGTTCCCCGCCTCGGGATCTGCTGTCCATTCGCTGGTGTGGTTGGCCGACTGGTCGAGGCCGCGCGAAATGGCTCGGGCTGCTCAGGGGCCGAACCCTACCCCTTCACCCTTCAAGCGCGTGTCCACGATCGTGGCACGTTGGGGAAAGCGGCTTCTGGGAGGGTGGTTCCTGAGTTTGCACCGTTCACGCTGGGCACCATCACGCTGGGCTTGCGTGCGACGCTGTCGTGAACTTGCAGTTCGGGCAGAGTTCTGACACGACCTTGCCGGCCAGTTTGACCAGAGGGGCGCTGACGCCGAACTCGGCGACGGTGAAGACGTCGTTGACCACGCGTGCTTCGACGTCGAGCCCACAGACGGTCCCACTGGCTGAGCAGACTGTCCCGTACACCGCTTCGTTACCATAGCCTTTGAGCTTGGTGAACTGGTCATTAACCGCCCCGCCCGGCAACGAGGCAGTCGAGATTGCTTCAAAGAACGCATGAGCAGCCGCCGCGCTGGCAAGGACTTTAAGGGTAACCTCCGCGCCGGTCGGCGCCTTGGAAGTCCCGCCCGCAAAGGCGCAAACTTTCTGACCGTGGATGTTGAGTTCCCCGGTGTAGTGGGTGCCCGGGAAATCGGCGGCCGATAGGAGGCCCTGGCACGAACGGTCAAGCAACAGGCCCGGCATAGTACGCATCGGCGCACCGGCCGTTGTAGCGCCAGCGCCCGAGGGGAGCAGCGTCAAGGTCAGCGCCACAGCGCCGAGTAACGGTATGACGACCCTGGGCCACGTCAGCGTCATCGCGGCAGACTCTCAGATTTCATGAGGACAGTCTGGTCGAAGGCAACCGGTTTGAGCGTCCTGGGCAACAGCATCTTCCTACCTCAGGGGCTGCAGATGGCGCCGATCTCGGTGACTATCGCCACCTGGTCGGCCTGCAGGGCGCTGCAGAGGAACTGGGGCGGTCCGCCCTCGGCGTGGGTTATGTCGGCAAAGTACACGGTGGCGTGGGGCTGCTGGATGGTGCCGATGAGGTAGTACGTCCCCTCGGTGGGCACCGCCATCCGGCAACCGAAGGCGGCGTCGGCATCTAAGGGGGACAGGTCTGGGTCGGCCAAGGCCTTGGCCGACAGCACCGGGCAGGTCACAACCGCACCCGGGAACCAGGGCGGGATGGCCCCAGGATGGGAGTTGAGCACGCTGTCGGGGTAGACCTGGATGGTCCCGATGCGGGCTTCGAACTGGAGGGTGGCCACAAAGGCGGCCGGCGTGGCAGAGGGGGCACTGACGTCATAGAGGCCATCGGTCGAGAAAAAGGTATTGAGGGCGAGGAGATCAGCTACTGCTACGGGTTGGTCCTGGAGAGGAGTGTTCACGACAAAGGGCAGGTGGGCCAGCTGCGAGAGCTCGGCGACGGCGCGCCGGTAAGCGGCCGGGTCAGCCACGCCGGAGGTGAGGGCCTTGGTCAGGTCCTTGGCCGCACTGACCCAAAAGGGGACGACGGTGCCTCCAGGGCCATACTCGTTGGCGTTCGCGGTGGGGCCGGCCTGGGCGCCGAACTGCCACTGCAGCTTTGCCAGGGCGAGCTCCGACTGTTTGGGAGCGGGGGGCAGCGGCGGGGTGCAGGTCCCGGGGGGCCAGTGCCACACGGCGAGCACGGCGGCCGGCAGGCTGACATGGGCACGGGCGCAGGCGGCGGCGGTCGTCAAGCCCCCATCTTGGACGGCCCGCCAGGCACCGTTGGCCGGGCGGTGGAAGATCAGGTAGCCGCCGTCGTCTTGGACAACGACCCCGGCCTCGTACGAACCCGGGCTCGGTACCAGGCTGGCGCCGGCCCAGTACGTCGAGGTCGTGACGTCCAGGGCGTAATAAGCAGTGCCGGGCCCAAGCCCGGTGAAGTCCGAGGCGGCCAGCCCGTGGTAGGCGGCCCCAGCGGCGATGAGCTGGGCGCGCACCGCGCTCGTCAGGGGGAGGTTTTTCGCTACCGCCCCGGAGGCCTCCGCCGGCGCGCTGGCAACCGCGAACGACACGACGGCGCCGGCGCATACCCCGGCAATAGCCGAGGAAAGGCGGGCGGCCCATTTGCTCATTGCGGGCTCCCTTCATCGGGTGGGGTTTGGTGACCCAATTGGCGGTCGGAGAGTTCTGCGACCCCTGAAGGTTCGCTGCCCCGAAGTGCAGCCACTGTACCCTTGCGACCGAGGTCGACCTGCTGACCTCGCGCATCGACCAGCTTGTGGCC
>JBEKNX010000285.1:0-6421 GCA_049522375.1 Acidimicrobiales bacterium
TGTAGACCTCTGAGGGCCGGTGGTCGCGCACCACCCTTATAAGTGACGACTCGTCGAGCAGGTCGGCGGAGGCCAGGGTGATCTTGTCCATCAGGTGGGAAATGCGCTCGAACGTCACGGTGCTGGAGCGGCGGTGAGCACCCACCACGTCGTACCCCTTGGAGAGCAGCAGTTCGGCCAGGTACGAGCCGTCCTGTCCCGTGATGCCAGTTATCAGGGCTGTCGGCATCCAACCAGCATTGCCGCCCCCGCCCGTCGTCGGCAAGCGCGAGCGGCCTAGGCCGAAGAGACGGCGGGGGGGACACCCGGCGGCGGGGCCACGCCCAACGAACGCACCGCCTCGTCCACACTGGGGAAGAGGCGGTCGGTGCCGATGACCTCGATGAGCCCGGCATGTTTCAGATCGTGATGGACAAGGTGAGAGGCCCGGGCCAGGGCGACGGTGACCCCGGCGTCCTTCAGCTCTTGGATCAGCTCACCTAAAGCCTTGGCCCCCGTGTAGTCGACGTCCGAAATGCCATTTGCGTCCACGACCAGCGTGTGCACGGGCGCGAGCGCCGATGCCAGCGCCCTGCGCACCCCTAGGACCACGAAGTCGGCGTTGCCGTAGAACACGGGCGCGTACAGCAGGTATACGACGACTGCCGGTAGCTGCTCGGTGGGGCGCCCCACGTCGGTCTCGATCCAGTGCTCGGTGCCGGGCTCGCGCCCGAGGACGGCGCCCCGGGGCCGCGCTGTGAGCCGGGTGCGATAGGCCAGGGCGACCAGGGCGGCCGCCACGACGCCCTGCTCGATGCCCACGAGCGCCACGGTGGCCAGCGTCACCAGCGCCAGGGCGAACTCGAACCAGCCGAAGCGCAGGATGCGCCGCAGCTCGCCCAAGTGGAACAGGCGGGAGGCGACGAAGATAAGGATCGCGCCCAGGGCCGCTTCGGGGAGCTCCTTCAACAGGCTCGTGGCCAGGGCCAGGACCGCCACTATGGCGCCCACGGCCACCAGGCTCGTCACCTGGGTCTTGCCGCCGGCCGAGCCGACTACGGCGGTGCGAGGAGGGCTGGCGTCGACGGCAAAGGAGCCGGCCAGGCCGGCCAGCATGCTCCCCGCCCCGACGGCGGCGAGATCGACGTTGAAGTCCTGGGGCCGCCAGGCAAGCCGGCTCGGGTCGGAGCGCGCCGTGGCAGAGATCTGCACGATGCACAAAAAGGCGACGGTCACCGCCGTGACCATCAGCTGGCCGACCTGGTGCCAGGTGGCGCTGGGCAGCCCCAGGGCGGGCAGGCTGGCGTGGACGGGCCCGAGCACGCGCACCCCGTGATGGGTCAGGCCGACCAGGCCGACGAGCACGGTCGCCGCCACCACGCCGATGAGGGCGCCGGGGATCCGGTGGTCCACCTTCTCGCCCGCGACCACCACGGCCAGGACCCCGACAGCGATGGCGAAGGTCCAGCCGTTGAGCTGGCCGAACTGGTCTATGACGGCCCGTACCCGCCCGATCGTCGTCGTGCCTCCACCAGGCAGCCCGAGGACGGTGGGGAGCTGCTTCACCAGGATCTCGACCCCGATACCGGCCAGGAGCCCGTCGATCACAGGCAGGGGGAGGAAGTCGGCGATCCAGCCCAAACGGAGCAGGCCCGCTCCCACCAGCAGCGCTCCCGCCACCAGGGCCACGGTGCTCACCAGGTGGGCGTAGTCCCGGCTCCCCGTGGCTGCCACCGCCGCCACCCCGGCAGCGAAGACAGGCGCGATGGTGGAGTCGGCCCCGACCGACATCCGCGGGTTACGCCCGAAGAGGGCAAAGAGGAGCGAGCCGGCGATGAAGGCGTAAAAACCGGCCACAGCCGGCATGTTGGCGAGGTGGGCGGTCGCCATCTGCTCGGGGATGGCGATGGCGACCAGGGTCAGGCCGGCGGTCAGGTCGGCTACCAACCAGGGCCTCTGGTAAGCCTTCAGCGTGGGCAGGACCGGAGGCACCCACTTATGGCCCGCCGGGCTTGTGCTCGCCGGGGCCGCGGATCTCGTCCTGGTCTCGATGACGCGCGATTTTGGCACGTCAGCGGCACCGGTCCGCGGCATGGGGACGTCCCGCCGGGCCCGAAAGAGGCGCCGCAGTCGGCCCCGGCGCCAGCTCGCAGTCCCGGGGACGCCCCGGTAGTCTTGTGCGGTCCTCATCCCGGCAAGGAGCACGAGTGGACCTGTTCGAGTACCAGGGCAAGCAGTACTTCGCCCGCTTTGGCGTCCCCGTCTCGCCCGGAGGTATCGCCACGACCGCGGACGAAGCCGTTGAGCTGGCTGAACACCTCGGCTACCCCGTGGTGGTGAAGGCTCAGGTCCAGGTCGGGGGCCGGGGCAAGGCCGGTGGGATCAAACTGGCCGGCGACGCCGAGCAGGCCCGTGCCCACGCCGCGTCGATCCTCGGCATGGACATCCGGGGCCACGTGGTACACCGGGTCTGGGTCGAGCACGCCTCCGACATCGAGCGCGAGTACTACGCCAGCTTCACCCTCGACCGGGGGGCCAAGGACCACCTGGCCATGGTGTCCGCCCGGGGGGGCGTGGACATCGAGCAGGTCGCAGCGGACGACCCGGGCGCCATCGTCCGCCTCCACGTCGATCCCTATGCCGGCTTCAGCGAGGCCCAGGCCGACCAGCTGGTGGCCGAGGCGGGGCTGGACGAACAGGCCAGGCCCGGGGCGGCACGGGTGCTGATGAGCCTTTACCGCTGCTTCACCGAGGGCGACGCCGACCTGGTCGAAGTCAACCCCCTTGTCCTTACCACCGACGGCCGGGTCCACGCCCTCGACGCCAAGGTCACACTGGACGACAATGCCGCCTTCCGCCATCCCGAATGGGAGGACTTCGCCGCCACCACCGAGCTCGACGAGCGGGAGCGACGGGCCCGGCAAGCCGGCCTTCAGTACGTGGGCCTGGACGGCTTTGTGGGGATAATCGCCAACGGGGCCGGGCTGGCCATGAGCACATGCGACGTGGTGAACCAGGTCGGTGGCCGTCCGGCCAATTTCCTCGACATCGGTGGCGGGGCCAGCGCCGAAGTAATGGCGGGCGCTCTCGAGGTCATTTCCTTGGACGCCAGCGTCCGCTCCATTTTCATTAACATCTTCGGCGGTATAACCCGGGGCGAGGAGGTCGCCAACGGGATCGTGACGGCCCTGCGCCGGGTGGACATAAAGGTGCCTATGGTCATTCGCCTGGACGGGACCAACGCCGGCCAGGGCCGGGAGATCCTGCAGAGCGTGGAGTCCGAAAAGGTGATCAGCTCGCCCAACATGATGGATGCCGCCCGGCGGGCCGTCGAGCTGGCAGGCGGTGGGAAATGAGCGTTTTCGTCGATGAGAGCACCAAGGTGGTGGTCCACGGTCTGACGGGCGGGCAGGCCCGCTTCCACGGGTTGCGCAACCGGGACTACGGGACCCAGGTGGTGGCCGGCGTCAACCCGGCCAAAGGCGGCCAGGACGTGGAGGGTATCCCCGTGTTCGCCACCGCGGCCGAGGCCCGGGAGGCGACGGGGGCCAACGCCAGTTTTGTGGCCGTCCCGGCCAAGGTGGCGCCCGGGTCGATCCTGGAGGCGGCCGCGGCCGGCATCGAACTTATCGTCTGTATCACCGAGGGCATCCCGGCCCAGGACGAGGCCAGGGTCTACAGCGAACTGCGGCATATGTACCCCTCCGTCCGCCTCATCGGGCCCAACTGCCCGGGGATCATCAGCCCGGGCAAATGCAACATAGGCATCACTGCGGGCGAGATCGCCCTGGCCGGCGGTCCCGTCGGCATCGTCAGCCGCAGCGGCACCCTGACTTATCAAGCGCTCTACGAGCTGAAGCAAATGGGCATCGGCGTCACCACCTGTGTCGGCATCGGCGGCGACCCGGTCCCGGGCACTTCTTTTGTCGACTGCCTCGCCGCCTTCGAGGCGGACCCGGACACCAGGGCTGTGATGCTGATCGGCGAGATCGGGGGCACGGAGGAAGAGAAGGCGGCCACCTTCATCGCCGAAGGGGTCACCAAGACGGTGGTGTCCTACATCGCCGGGGTGACGGCCCCCCCGGGGCGGCGCATGGGCCATGCCGGGGCCATCATCTCCGGGAGCAAGGGGACCGCCCAGGCCAAGATGGAGGCGCTGGCCGAAGCCGGCGCGAAGGTGGCGCTGAACCCGACGGAGGCCGGCGAGCTCATGGCGCAACTCGTGCGGTCCCTGTAGCCCTGGCGCGGATGCCGCCAAAGCCCCCAACGCTCGGAGAGGCTCAGCGGACGGCGCTGGGGGCGGCGCTGTCCGGCGCGCTGCGCGGTGAGGTCCGCTTCGGCACCACGGCCAGGGCCGCCTACGCCAGCGACTCGTCGAACTACCGCCAGGTACCTCTCGGGGTCGTCTTCCCCGTCGACCACGAAGACGTCCGGACGGCGGCCCGGCTGGTCGCCGAGGCCGGGGCGGCGCTCCTGGCCCGGGGCGCCGGCACGAGCTTGGCGGGGCAGGCGTGCAACGAGGCCGTCGTCGTCGACATGTCCCGGCACATGACGCGCATCGTCGAGATCGACCCGGACAGGCGGGTGGCGCGGGTCGAACCGGGGGTGGTGCTGGACGACCTGCGCCGGGCGGCGGAGCGGCACGGCCTCACTTTCGGGCCCGACCCCGCCACCCATGCCTGGTGCACCCTCGGGGGCATGATCGGCAACAACTCCTGTGGCACCCACGGGCTTTACGCCGGCAAGACGTCCGACAACGTCGAGAGCCTCCGGGTCGTACTGGCGGGGGGCGAGGAGCTCGAAGTGGGCGCCTACACGCCCGGGGAAATGCAGGCGGCCATGGCCGGTGGAGGCCGGCTCTCCGGTTTGCTGGCGGGTTTGACCGAGCTCCAGGCCCGGTACGGGGCGCTGGCCGCGGAGCGCTTCCCGGACATACCCCGCCGGGTGAGCGGCTTCAACCTGGACGAGCTCGCTCCGGAACGGGGCCACGTGGCCCGCGCCCTGGCGGGCACCGAGTCAACCTGCGCTTTTACGACCGAGGCCACCCTCCACCTGGTGACCAGCCCTCCGCGGAGGTGCCTCGTCGCCCTGGGCTACCCCGACATATTCATCGCCGCTGAAGCCGTCCCGGCGCTCCTTCCCCATCCCCTCCTGGCGCTGGAGGGCTTCGACCGGACGCTCGTGGACCAGATGGAGGCCCATGGCCTCAACCGCGGCGGCGTCGCCCTGCTCCCCGACGGGAACGGGTGGTTGCTGGCGGAGCTGGGCGGGGACAGCCTGGAAGAGGCGAAGTCCAAGGCGTCCGAGCTCATTGCCGCCCTGCCTCGTGGCGTGAGCTCGCGGCTGGTCGACGATGACACGGCGCAGAAGCGGTTGTGGGCGGTGCGGGAGTCGGGCCTGGGAGCGACTGCCATCCGCATCGACGGGCACCATAACTACGAAGGATGGGAAGACGGCGCCGTGGCGCCGGCGCGCCTGGCTGATTACCTGCGAGGCATCACTGGGCTGTGGGCTGAGCACGGTTATTCAGGCGCCTGGTACGGGCATTTCGGCCAGGGCTGCGTGCACACGCGCAACAACTTCGACCTGTCGAGCCGGGAGGGGCTGCGCAACTACCGCAGCTACGTCACCGCGGCTGCCGCCCTCGTCGTCTCCATGGGCGGCTCCCTCTCGGGCGAGCACGGCGATGGTCAGAGCCGTGGCGAGCTGTTGGAAATGATGTTCGGTCCCGAACTGGTCGGGGCCTTCCGGGCGTTCAAGGCCTTATGGGACCCGGACGGCCTGATGAACCCGGGGAAGGTGGTCGACCCCTATCCCCTTGACGCCAACGTGCGTTATTTGTCGCTGACCGAGCCTGCCCACCTGCGGCCCACCGGGTACTCCTTCAACAAGGACGACGGTTCGCTCCTCCATGCTTCTCTGCGCTGCGTCGGGGTCGGCCGCTGCCGGCGGGACGACACGGCCACGATGTGCCCTTCGTACCGGGCCACTCGGGACGAGGTGCAGTCGACCCGGGGACGGGCCAAGTTGCTGGGCGAGTTGTTCCAGGGCGAGCCGGTGCGGCCGACATGGCGGAGCGAAGAGGTGCGAGAAGCCCTCGAACTGTGCCTGTCCTGCAAGGGGTGCGCTTCGGACTGCCCGACCCATGTCGACATGGCTACCTACAAGTCGGAGTTCTTCTTCCACTACTACCGGGGCCGGGTGAGGCCGGCTGCCATGTACGCCATGGGCCTCATGCCCTGGGCCGGCCGGCTGACCACGACGTGGCCGGCGGTCGCGAACATGGCCAACGGCGCGCTAGGCGCCCCGCTAGTGGGGCGGGCGCTCAAACGCATGGCTGGGATCGCCACGAACCGGCCCGTTCCCCGGTTCTCGGCGGCCGGGGGGCTCCGCCGGTCCACCCGCCACGACCTGCCCCGGGCAGTGGACCGTGACCCCAGGG
>JBEKNX010000286.1:0-6405 GCA_049522375.1 Acidimicrobiales bacterium
GGCCGACCGTACATAGACAAATAACCCTGGTCGGCTAGGTCCCCACCTGACGAGGCGGCCGGACCCCCTCCTGGTTACTGACCGGAAGGGGGTTCCGGTAGCAACTGGCCAAAAAGTGGCGGTAGCGGGAACGCATAGAGTCGGCCCGTCATAACAACCCCGGGCGGTGAAGGCGTTTACTGACCTGGGACTGACCTACCCGGTCGCCGACTGGCCCTCGGCGTGGAGGCAAGTTCAACCAACCGTCGCCCACTCATGTGACAGGCTTCGCCAAGAACTTCACTCAACTCTCTCAGTACCTGAGCCCCTTTTTACTTCTCGTCTGTCCAAAACCGCAGCCTCGCGAGCGGCCGAGTTATGCGGGCTCTCTCCTGTGGCTCGGCATTGCCGCAGTCAGTCGACGCCCATTCTCGTTCCTAGCCTGGCGAGCAAGAACGGCCAACTCAGGAACGAGGAGCTTGACACGGTACCTCCTAGCCGGCGCGCTCCAGCCGTACCGCATACCGCTGCGATCACGAACCTGGTGGTGGTTGCAGTTCGCGTTGCACTCGGGTTGCACGACGAAGCTCGCCAAAGGAACGGTCGATGAGGAGGGTAGAGCCCTGCTGTCTGTCGGCGTCGTGATGGACCGCCACGTCTATCGGGGCCCGGGTAGCTGCGTGTTGAGCGGCCGGCGCTGCGGTTGCCGCGGTTCCTGTGGCCACCCCGGACCGCTGTCGTCCCGTGTGAGTGCGAGGTGGTGCCGACACAACTGCCAAGCTGGCCCGGCACCTGGGCTCCCACTGCCCCGAGCCAGCGCACGCCGGCCGGCCCTAATTCCCGGCATAACCACCGATAATCTCCGATAAACATTGCAATGCTGGCGTCAAGACGCCGGCACTTTTCCCCCAATAAACCAGCCGGGGGGGTTTACCAGGGGTTTATCGTCGGCATATAGGGCGATGCCCGGTTGGCACTCCCGCCGCCGTTCCAAAAAATCTTCAAGACTGTGGAAATCCCGACTAAAAAAGTCAGGATTGCGACTTCTGGGCTCGGGCCTGCTTCCGGCTCCCGGTGCCTTCTTTCCGGCTCAAGGAGGTGGGCCGGGCGCTCGGCTTCACCAAGGTCTCCGATGTCACTTCGGGCGGGGACGCCATAAGCCTGTACCGCCAGTACCGGGACAGCGGTGACCTCGCCCTGCGGGACCAGCTGTTCGCTTACAACCGGGACGACGTGGCTTCGCTCTCTTTTGTGGCCGAGGCGATAGCCCGTCCCGAACAGCTCGCCGCCGAGCCGGCCCCCGCTGAGCTAGTGGGATAAGGCCCGCCGGGCCCTGCCCACCGCGCTGCGACTGGCTCAATCGGTCACGTATACCAACGGTACGCTCCACCTGGCGTATGGGACCGTCGGCGATCGTTACCACTGAGGCCCGTGATAGGTTCCAGTGTCCAACGTTGCTGAAAGGTGGGGCCTCTGATGCGCACTTTCCGCGGACGGCGCACATGGGGACGCGCCTTGACCCACTACCCCCTCACGGTGCTCTCGCTGGGGGCAGCCATCTCGATGGGCCTGGCGCCGCCGGCGGGCGCCGCGTCCTCCTCGGCCATGCCGCACTCCCGCGAACGGGTCAGTCTTTCCACGCCAGCGGCCGGTCCCTACCTGGCGCTGGCGCAGAAGCTCAGCGGTGAGATCGCCTCCCATATCGGGCACCCCCTGAGCCTCTCGCTCAGCGTGGTCATCAACTCGACGCAGGAGTTGGGCGCCGACATCCTTGCCTACGCGATCCCCGAGGACAAGACGGGCGGATCCACCGGTGCCGCTACGCAGTGCGTCGTCCACGTCAACCCGCTCCTTTACAAGTCCAAGATCGTCACCGACACCAACGCCACCCTGGCGCACGAGGTCTTCCACTGCTTCGAGGCCATGGACTACCCGACCGTCAGTGCCTTCGACAGCGCGCCGGATTGGCTCATCGAAGGCGCGGCGGAATGGGTCGGCGCAACTCTTGAACCGGCCCCTGACAACTATTGGTACCCGTACTTGAGCATGATCAAGACCCCCCTGTTCTCCCGCAAGTACGACGCCATTGGTTTCTACGCCCATATGACCGACAGCGGCGAAGACACCTGGCATTTGCTGGACCCGATGCTCAAGGCTGGCAGCAGTGCCGCCGCCTACAACGTGGCGGCCGACAAGACCGTTCGGCTGACCTGGGCCTCGTCGCTGGCTCGACAGCCGAGCTTCGGCGCGGGATGGGACACCACCGGCCCGGGCATCATCGGTCGCCGGTACCACCCGGCTATCACCCTTCTGCGCACCGGGACTGTCGTCAAAGGCACCGTGGCTCCCTACACGAACATGCTGGTCCCGTTCAATCCGTCGGCCGACGTGGTCACGGTCACCACCAGCACTCCTTACAGCCGCATGCACGAGCCAGATGGGAGCACGGTCGACGATCTCACAGGCGCTCACCAGTACTGCGTCAACGAATGCACGCAGTGCCCGGACATGGAGGCCATGCAGAGGCTCGCGCCGGGTGCCACCTGGCTGGCCGTGACCGGCGACAGCGGGGGAGCCAGTTACACCGTCGCCGGCGGACCGCCCACATGCGGTGCCTGCCTGGTCGGTGACTGGACCGTCACCAACCTCACGTTTGACGCCTCGGTGATAATTTACTCCGGCGGTGCGGGCACCACAGTCGAGATCGAGTCCGATGGGATCGCAGTTGCCAACTTCACTCCCGGCGCCGCCCTCGTTGCCGCAAACGGGTCGACTGTCAAATTCAGTGGGACCGAAACCGATCATTATAGTTTCCCGCCAGATACCACGCAGCTGTCCGGATCCTTCTCCGCGACCACTATCAGCGCCGGAGAAACCATCACATACGGCGGCGCGCCGCCGGTCGCTATCAAGCCCGGTTCAACGACGGGATCGTACCAATGTGTCGGCAGCGGCCTCACACTCTCGTTCCCCGCAGGCGGGAACGTGTTGGTCTACAAAATGATCCCGGCGACCCCTCCCGCTCCAGTTACCAAGCCCTAATCATCTAGCACCAGTAATAAATATGCGAGTCGGCGCAAGTCTACGAGCACGCCACGGGCGCCCTTGAACGCCCTTTCGTGCAAACCGAGCGGATTCGGCTTGTGCGCCGGAGACGGCTCTCGACCGCTGAGACTTGCCTAAAGCGGCAACGTTCCGACTTCCTGGCGACCCATCACGCTGGTACAGCGTGTCGCGCCTGATGCCAAGCTCCCGAGCGCCCGGACCCTGGCCAACCTGCTGCGCACCGGTACTTGGCCGAGGCCTGGTTCGCACCCCGGGACGGGCGCGGCACAACAACGCCTGTTGCTTGGAGCGCGGGCCTGACCGGTGCGCCTGGGCACCATGGCCAAGCGCTTCCACGCCCAGCTGGCCGACGAGGGCGCGGCCCAGCGCCACGGGCTGTGGGGTCCCCGCCGGGCAACGGTAGCTGGGTTCGCTCAAGTTCTCCTCCATTTACCGCTGGGTCGTGTCTGACTGCCAGGTGCGTTAGCGCGGCAACCGCTGGCCGGGAGGCGCCCATAATTGGGTGGAAATCTCGCGTGCGGTCCTTCGCCTGCCTGCTCTTGCGGGTGGCAATAAATAATCGGCACTGCACGGGAATCCAAAGGAGAGTCCGTCAGACCCGCTCCGGATGCCCACTTATGGCGCTCGGGTCTCCCGCTCTTGCTTCCTCTGTCCGAGCTTCTCGACGTACCAAGTGAGATCGAGAACGGGCCCATGCGTCTACTCGATGAGCGTGCTTTGCGGACCCGATCGACGGCGTGACGGGTTCGGGTCAGGGGCTCACGTGAGACGCCGGCGCACCCACCAAAGGCTGAGGCCCGCGAGCGCGAGGGCGAGCAGGACAAACAATGCCGTCTCGTAAATCTGGAAGGGCCAGTAGCGACTGGCTGGCTGATAAGTGATGACCGCATGGAACTTGCTCGCCAGGTTCGCGATGCAGGAATGCATGCTGCCGCCCGCGACGGGTCGGGTATGGGCGCCACCAGCAATGCGCCCAATGGGCTGGTTTGGCCCCGCCAAGCCCGGACATACCTTAGATAAGAAGGCGCTCGTTGGTGCACTCCCTGCCTTGTCGACGATCTCAGCCGTGAGCGGCCACGCGTTCGCGATGCTCGGTGGCCCCACGGTCACCGAAAGGCCTGACGACGTGCTAAAAAACCCGAAACCCATGCCCGGACCGAGCGGCTCGCTCAGCCGCAGTGGCGCCTCGAAGTGCGGGCGAGCCCAGTACGTCACCGCGAGGCGGGTGCCGGTGAAGCCGACGAGCGTCGTCGCCATCGCCGGCAAGGTCTTCCGGAACACCAGTCCGGTCGTCGCCCCGAGCGCGAAGGCGAACAGCCCGTAGCCGAACGGCACGATCCCTAAGATGCCGAAGAGCGACGGCGTGAAGCGGTTCTGGTTCGTGATGTCGATCGGGTTCGCCCACCACGCGGCCATCAGGCTGAGGCCGCCGGCGAGCACACTGCCCGCCAGCCCGAGGAGGGCGAACTTGACGACCATCCACCGCAGGCGCGTGACGCTTTGGGTCCAGGCGAGGCGATAGGTCCCTGTCTCGAGCTCCCGGGCGACGACCGGTGCGCCGAAGAAGAGGCCGACGAGAGCCGGTGTCAGCAGCAAGAGCACCGGAACGGCGACCTGCAGGCCGTGGTCGGTCGAGGAGAGCTGGTTGGGCGCGGTGCGGTATACGGCGATGAGGTGCGGTCCCGTGACGGCCAGCACCACCGCCACGACCACCAGCGCGCCGACGCCGATGCTCGCTTCGGTGCGGAACTGGCGCCACGCAAGGCGGATCACGGTCGGGCCCCCACCAGCGTGGGCGCGGTGCTCCGAACTACTCGCGTGCTGCTCATGTAGGCGAGGACGAGGTCCTCGAGGCCAAGTTGTTGCACCGTCCAGGCCGGGTCGAGGATCGGCTCTTCGTGGCGGACGATCAACGTGCTCTGGCGGTCGGTGCCGCTTTGCTCGACGACCTCCCAG
Organism: Acidimicrobiales bacterium; assembly: GCA_049522375.1. Taxonomy (GTDB): domain Bacteria; phylum Actinomycetota; class Acidimicrobiia; order Acidimicrobiales; family Palsa-688; genus Fen-671. Next base: position 5,002 of record JBEKNX010000286.1, read on the forward strand.
TCAGAAGGGAGCCGCAGTCCGTCGCGGCGCGGCGCGCTCAGGCGGTGGTGGACGGCGAGCAGTTCGTCGATCTCGCCCGCCACCTGCACGCGCGACGCGACAAGGACGACGAGGTAATCGCAGACCCGTTCGAGGTCGGCGACGAGGTGGGAGGACAGGACGACGCTCACGCCGTGGTCGACGACCACCGCCATCAGGGCCTGCAGGAACTCGCGGCGAGCGAGCGGATCGAGGCTCGCCACCGGCTCGTCGAGGATCAAGACCTCGGGTCGCTTGGCGATCGCCAAGGTGAGCGCCAGCTGGGCGCGTTGGCCCCCCGACAGGGTGGCGGCCTTCTGTTTCGGATCGAGCCCGAGCTGCTCAACGCGCTTCGAGGCAAGAGCCCGGTCCCAAGTCGGGTTCATCCAGCTCCCGAACCGGAGGTGGTCAGCCACCGACACCCCGGCGTAGACCGGGGTGTTCTGGGCGACGAAGCCGACGCGGGCGAGCTGCTCGGGGCCCTCCGCGGGGCGGTGCCCGAGCACCTCGATGCTGCCGGCGCTCGGTTCGAGCAAGCCGACAGCGAGGTGCAAGAGCGTCGTCTTGCCTGCGCCGTTCGGCCCGACGAGCCCCACGACCTTGCCCGTTGGTACCGAGAGCGTGCACTCGGAAAGAGCGGCTCGCCGACCGTAACGTTTGGTGAGGTTCGCCGTCTCGATGGCGGCGGTCACGCTATGGCCTCTTCAGCGGAGGACCGAAAGCTCTCCTGGAAGAGCGCCTCGATGCTCTCCTCGTCGAGACCGGCGCGGCGGGCCTTCGCGAGCCAACGCAGCAGATCCTGGCGAAGCGGCCCATGCGCGGCGAGTGACGAATCGCTCAGCGTGGCGGTGACGAAAGTCCCGATGCCCGGCCTGGGCGCGGCGAGGCCCGCATGCTCGAGCTCCTTGTACGCCTTGAGCACTGTGTTGGGGTTGATCGCGAGGCGCTCGACGACCTCTTTCACCGTCGGCAGCTGGTCGCCCTCGTGCAGTAGGCCGAGCCGAAGCGCGTGGCGCACCTGGCGGACGATCTGCTGGTAGGGGGAGATGCCAGAACGCGCATCGAGGTGGAACTCGATCACGGCGACCTCGATTTATCTAGGAGATTAGGTCACTATATATCCACTCCACTGCAGTGTCAAGCGCGGACGCAGATCGCCCTTTAGGCGTTCGTCGCGGGATGGATGGTTCCGGTGCCCCGTCGACGCGGAACGAGACGGATCTGGAGCGCAGGCATGCGGGGTGCCCCCTCTTATGAAGACCACCTAGGAGACTGTTGATTAAAGCCCTGGTCCTAGGATTCGCGATTTGAGGGCCGATCGGCGAGAATTGGCAGGTGCAAGGCCATAGTGACCCCAACCGGGAGCTGCTCGACGCCAGGGCGTTG
>JBEKNX010000287.1:0-6337 GCA_049522375.1 Acidimicrobiales bacterium
CAATCGGGTACGACCACGGACACCAATCGCACCGTCGACCTGGTGCGGGCGCGGGGGGCGCACGTGGTGGCCATCGTGAACCGGCGCAACAGCGACCTGGTCCAGAAAGCCCACGGCGTGCTCTACACCTCGGACGGCCGCGACATCGAGATGAGCGTGGCCTCTACCAAAGCGTTCTATTCTCAGGTCGCCGCCGGCCATCTTCTGGCGTGCGGGTTGGCCGCGGCGGCGGGGACGGCCAGCGCGGCATGGACCGACGAGATCCTGGGCGCGTTGAGCGAACTGCCCTCGTTGATGGAAAAGGTCCTGGCGCAAAGGGGGGAAATAGGCCGGGTGGCTTCGGCTGTCGCCCCGGGGCGCCGTTCGTGGGCCGTCGTCGGCAGTGGCCCCGACCGCGTCGCCGCCGCCGAAGTGCGGATCAAGCTCTCAGAGCTGTGCTACAAGGCGATCGCGCTCGACGGTGTCGAGGACAAAAAGCACATCGACCTTTCGGCCGAGCCGATGGTGATCGTGTGCGCTCCGAGCGCGCGCGGGCCCAACGCCCGTGACATCGCCAAGGAAGTCGAGATCTTCCGTGCTCACAAGGCCGCTCCGGTCGTCATAGTGGCCGAAGCCGAAAGGGGCACGATAAACCCCGACGTCGACGTCATCGCCGTCCCGGCCTGCCACCCGGATCTGGCCTTCGTCCTGGCGGCCATGACGGGGCACATTTTCGGCTACGAAGCCGCCCTCGCCATTGACGGCCAGGCCCGTCCCTTGCGGGAGGCCCGTGCTGTCGTCGAGAGCGCCACCCGGGGCGCAGGAGCCCTGGTCCTCGACGAACTGGCGCCGGCGCTCGAGGTGGCGGCGGCCCCGGCCCTGACCGGCTTGCGGTCGGGTGCCTACGACGGCCACCTCAACGCGTCGACCGCTTCCCGGCTCACCGCCCTGCTCCGCTACGCCACCGGGGCGCTGCCCGTGGAGAGCTACGAGGCCGAGATGGGCAAGGTCGGTACTCCGAGGGCGATAGCGGACGACCTCGTGGTCGCTCTGGGCGCGGCCATCGACGAGCTCACGCGCCCGATCGACGCCATAAAACATCAGGCCAAGACCGTCACCGTGGGGATTTCGAGAAGCGAAGATGCCCTCTTGAAAGCCCTGCTGGTGTCCGAGGCTCTGGCCGTGGGCGCGACTGTGGAGTCCCTCGGTTACCGCGCCCTGCGCACGCTGGCCGCGCTCGGGCCCGGAGTCGAGGAGGTGCTCGGCTATACCCGCTACAGAGTGCAAGCGCTGGGCCCGGTCACCGCTGCCGGCGGCCTCGATGGGGCGACCATAGGCGTCGTGGGCCGCGGCGGGATCGCCACCGCGATTCCTTCCCGCACCACCAGCGACAACACCCTGCGAGGCACCAAGCACCGCGCCGCCGACAAAAGGGAGGTCACCGTGTTCAAGGGCCTCCACGACGGCCGCACCGGTGCCATCATCCCCGAGGTGAAAGACGGCCAGGTGACCGGCATAACCCTGTTGCACCTCCGGTTTGCACCGGTCTTGGCCCCGGAGACGGCCAAGGCGGTGCTGCGGGCCTACCAGGGGCGGTACACGGCTCTGGTCGACGCCGTCACCGAGACCCAGCCCCGTTTCGACGACGACGTCTTGGGACGGGTCCCGCTGATCGACCTGCTGACCGAACCGGTCGCCGTCCTGGCCCGGCATTGGTCGGCTTGAGGCAGCGCCGCTCATGGCCCCGTCGGGCCTGGTCGTGGGCGCCGAGGCCGGTCCGTTGGTGGCCCCAGAGGAAGGCAGCCCTGGCGGCGGGGCACCGTTAGGTCTTGGTCTTGACCTCGTCGATATCGGCCGGTTCGGGGCCTTGCTCGCTCGCCGTCCCTCGGCGTCCCGACGCCTTTTTACCGATGGCGAACGGGCTTACGCCGCCACCTTGGCCAACCCGGTCCCTTCTCTGGCGGCGCGCTTCGCGGCCAAGGAGGCCGTCATGAAGGCGATGGGAGTGGGCCTGGGCGCCTTTGCGTTCGCCGATGTGGAGGTCGAGCGTCAAGCGAGCGGCCAGCCGACGCTGGTCCTGACGGGCGGGGCCGCCCACCTCGCCGCCCGCCGGGACATCCGGTCCTGGCTGGTCTCGCTGACCCACACCGGCACGGTGGCGGCTGCCGTGGTGATCGCTCTGTCATGATCCCTCTGCCGGTAGTCCCTCTCCTGTGATAGTCCCTCTCCTGTGATCCCCGTCCTGTCCCCGGACGAGATGGCGGCCGTCGACGGCCAGGCGGCCGGGCCTGTTGAAGTGCTTATCGGGCGGGCGGGCGCGGCCGTCGCCCACCGGGCGGCTCGCCTCCTTTCCGGCGTTTACGCCAAGCGCATCGTCGTGTTGGCCGGCAAGGGCAACAACGGTGCCGATGGCCGAGCCGCCGCCGCATTTCTCTCCAGCCAGGGCGCCGATGTCCAGATCGTGGAGGCGGCCGGCCTTCAGCCCGGCCAGCCCCTGCCGGCCGCCGACCTCGTGGTCGACGCCGCCTACGGCACGGGCCTGCAGAGGGCGTACTCGCCGCCATCTCCAGGGCGCTCGCCGGTGCTGGCGGTGGACATACCGTCGGGTGTTTCCGGCCTGACGGGCGAAGTGCTGGAAGGCGGGGGGGCCATGCGGGCCGTGGCCACCGTCACCTTCGCCTCGTGGAAGCCCGGCCTGCTGTTCGGGGCCGGGCCTGACCTGGCGGGCGAGGTGGAGGTGGCCGACATAGGGCTCGGCTCTCTCGTCGCCACCGCCGCCCGGTGCTGGCTGGTGGGCGACACCGACGTGGCCGCGCTGCTCCCGCGCCGGCCCCGAGAGGGTCACAAATGGTTGACGGCGGTCCAGGTGGTGGCCGGTTCGCCGGGCATGACGGGCGCACCCTGGCTGGTCAGCCGGTCGGCCCTGCGCGCCGGCGCCGGCTATGTACGCCTCTCCATGCCCGGGGTCGACCCTTCTGTCCTGCCCCCAGGAGAGTTGGTCCACCTCCCGGTGCCGGCCTCCGGGTGGCACGCCAAGGTGCTCGACGAGCTGTCACGGGTCAAAGCTCTGGTCGTCGGTCCCGGTCTCGGCCCTGTGGTGGGACGGAGCACCGGGACGGACAGCACCGGGGTGGGCGCAGAAGGGGGCGGAGGTGCCCTGCCCGGGGGGGAGGTCGGCTTGCTCGTTGCCGCCGCGCCCGTACCCACTGTCATCGATGCCGACGGCCTCAACGCCATAGGCAGCCTGGACCGGCTGGCGGCGATCGTGGCCAGGCGCACGCAGCCGACGGTGATAACGCCTCACGCCGGCGAGCTCACCCGCCTGGCCGGCCATGCCCCGGGACCTGACCGCCTCGCTGAGACCCGCCAGGCCGCCGCCCGCAGCGGCGCCATCGTCCTCCTGAAGGGCCCCACATCGGTCATCGCCGCACCCGACGGGAGGGCCTTGTTGGCTGCCTCCGGAGACTCCCGGCTGGCCACCGCCGGTACGGGGGATGTCCTGTCCGGCGTCGTAGGTGCGTTCCTGGCCCGGGGCCTGCCCGCCTTCGAGGCGGCCGCTCTGGCTGCTCACGTCCATGGCCGCGCCGCCCGCAACGGGTACCGGGAGGGCCTGGTCGCCAGTGACTTGCCCGACCTGGTGGCGGGCTGGCTTTCGGAGCTCGACCGGCCGTGAGCGGGCTTGACCCTGCTCAGACGGTCACGGCGCAGCGGGTCGCGGGGTGGCTGCGACCGGCGTGGGTGGAGGTCGACCTCTCGGCCGTTACGGCCAACGTCGCCCATATCCGCACGATGGTGGCGCCCTCGGCCGTTTGTGCCGTCGTCAAGGCGTACGGCTACGGTCACGGAGCGGTGCCCGTCGCCCGGGCCGCTCTGGCGGGAGGCGCCGGCTATTTGGGCGTCGCCCTGGCCGAAGAGGGCCATGAGCTGCGCCAGGCGGGTATCCAGGTCCCCGTCCTGGTGCTCTCCGAACCCCCCGCCGAAGCCATGGCCCTGGTGGTCGAGGACAACTTGACGGCCACCATCTACACCGAGGACGGCCTGGCTGCCCTGCTGGACGCGGCGGCCGCTGCCCGGCCCGTTCGGCCCGGTCCCGACGGGAGAGGGGACGGGGGGCCGCCCGTCCCCGTCCACCTAAAGCTGGACACCGGGATGCACCGTGTAGGGGCAACGCCGGCGATGGTGGTCGAGCTCGCTCGCCGGGTGGCGGCCCATCCCGCTCTACGCCTGGAGGGCCTGTTCACCCACCTGGCCATAGCCGACGAGCCCGACGACCCGTTCACGGCCGAGCAGCTGGACCGTTTCGAACGGGTCGTCCGTGCTCTGGCCGGCGAAGGGATCCACCCGCTCATGCTCCATGCCGCCAACTCGGCTGGTGCCTTATGCCATCCTCGCTCTCGCTACCAGATGGTGAGGCCCGGCATGGCCATGTACGGGCAGGCGCCCGCCGCCGCTTTACAGGGCGTCCCCTTGGTCGCCCCCCTCCAGCCGGCGTTGTCGTTCAAGGCCCGGGTCTCGTACGTGAAGGAGGTGGACGCCGGCGAGAGCCTGTCCTACGGCCTCCACTACCGGTTGTCCCGGCGTTCGGTGGTGGCCACCGTTCCGGTCGGCTACGCCGATGGCGTCCCGCGGCGCCTCTTCATAGTCGGTGGGGAGGTCCTCATCGGCGGGCGGCGGCGGCCCGTCGTCGGCGCCGTGACCATGGACCAGCTCCTGGTGGACTGCGGGGGGGGGAGCGGGGTCAGAGCGGGGGACGAGGTCGTCCTGCTCGGTCGCCAGGGCGACGCCGAAATCTCGCCCTGGGAATGGGCCGAGCGCCTCGGGACCATCGCGTACGAAGTAACCTGCGCCCTGTCGCCCCGCCTGCCCCGTCTGTACACCAGCCACTAGTACCGCCCGGGCCTGAGAGCGGGTCCCGGCCATCCCGGCCGTGGGCTACCCTGCTCGTGTGGGCGCCGGCCGCGACCTCGTCCGAGAGCCATCCCCGGCCCCCCCCTTGCTCCAGCTGGCGCAGGACGCGTCTACCTGCACACGTTGCCGCCTGGCCGGCGGCCGCACGAACGTGGTGTTCGGGATGGGTAACCCGAGAGCGGGTCTCATGTTCGTCGGTGAAGGGCCGGGCGAGCAGGAGGACCTCCAAGGCCTGCCCTTCGTAGGCCGATCGGGGCAGCTGCTCGACCGGCTGGTCCTGGAGGAGATGAACCTGACCAGGGCCGACTTCTACATCGCCAACACCGTGAAGTGCCGGCCGCCCGGTAACCGCGACCCTCTGCCCGACGAGATCGAGGCGTGCTGGCCCTACCTCGACAAGCAACTGGAGCTCATCGACCCCAAGGTCGTGGTGACTCTGGGGAACTTCGCCACCCGTTCGCTCCTGGGCACGGTAGAGGGCATCAGCAAGCTGCGGGGCCGGGCCTATCCCTACCGGTCGGGTTACCTGGTCCCTACGTTCCACCCGTCGGCCGCGCTCCGGGGAGGAGGCAGTGTCGTGGCTCAGATCAGGGCCGACCTCGTGCGGGCTAAGGAAGCCCTGGTCGCGGCGCGACCGCAGCGTTCACCGGGATGAGCCCTTCGGCCACTCTTTTCGCCTTGGCGAGCGGACCGGACGATATGAAGGCGCTCGGGGCAGCCCTGGCCGGGCTGCTGCGGCCGGGCGACACGGTGCTCCTGGGGGGGGATCTGGGCGCGGGCAAAACGACCTTCGTCCAAGGCCTGGCTGCTGCCTTGGGGGTCGGCGAGCCTGTGACCAGCCCCACCTTTGTTCTTGTCCACAGCTACAAGACAGCCGCAGGCTGGGAGCTGCTGCACGCCGACGTGTGGCGCCTGGAGCAGCTGCAGGAGGTCATCGACCTCGCCATCCCCGAGCTGGTCGAGGACGGCGGGGCCGCGGTGGTCGAGTGGGGCGAGATGGCGGCCCCGGCCCTGGCCCCTGACTGCCTCCACGTGGCCATCGACTTCGCCGATGACGAGCCGTTGCCGGCCACGGACCAGGCCGGCCAGCCGGGCCAGCCGGGCCAGCCGGGCCAACCGGGCCAACCGGGCGGTGGTGCGGGCGGTGCGCGTCGCCTGGCTTTTAGGGCTCTAGGGCCGAGCTGGGAGCAGCGAATGGCTGGGCTACAGGCGGCGTTGGCAGGCGCCTGCCCACCATGCGCCTGCCCTGGCCGGGCGCAATGAAGATCCTTGCCATCGAGACCGCCACCGGTTCGGTGGGGTGCGCGCTGTGGGCCGACGGCGCTCCACTGGGTTCGTTTGTGCTGGTCGCCCACCAACGCCACGCCGAGGTGCTCGTGCCGGCCATCGACGACCTGTGCCGCTACGCCGCCGTGCCCGTCTCCGGCCTGGACGGTGTGGCCGTCGACGT
>JBEKNX010000288.1:0-6335 GCA_049522375.1 Acidimicrobiales bacterium
CGTTCCGCACGCCGTTCTTCCTCCCGGATCTGGACCTTCGAACAGCCCAGAACTCTAGAAGGGGGGCGGCGTGTGCTCGCGGACGGTCTGTTCAGGCACCCACGGATGTGTCAGTAGAGCCGATTATCCGGCCATCGGGGCTATGTCAGGTCAGAGCCACTATTTCGCCTGAGTTCTGGAGCCGGCGGAGGAGGGACTCGATGCTAGCGACGACACGTTCGTGGCGGGCGACTTCTGAGCCCAAGCCACGCGACTGGGCGTCGTCTCGCGCGGTCACGTCCGCCAGTTGTCCCCTTGGAGTGCCGGTACGAACTAGGACGAGGTGAGGAAGTTCTCGCACTGCTCGCAGACGTTCGCATAGGCGCGGCTTTTGTGCAACAAGCTCTCACACGCCGCCAACCGCGCTCGGGCACTGTTGGCGCCCGGTACAATAAGTGATGACACGACGGGTATGTTCCGTCGCCGTGTTGGATCCGGCTCAGCGGTTCAGGCGGCCTCCGGGAGCGTTGCTCCGGACCTCGGTAGCGCCGCGCCGTCGAACCGGGAGAAGATGGTTGAGATCACGGGATGAAGTCGCTCTCCTCGGTACTTCATCTAAGGGCTTAGGTGCCTTCCAGGGCGGCCGCCAGGAGCAGCCCGGCAGTGAAGGTGTCGCCCAGCCCTATGGTCGAGGCCGGCCGGGCCACGAAGGGGGCGGGGACGCAGTCCACCCTCCAACCCTGGTCCAGCGGCCCGCTTTCAGGAACGTCCTCGGTATAGATCGCGTAGCTGACAGGAGTCACGTCACCGCGCGGCACGCCCGCTGCCGCGCGGGCCGAAGCCAACAGGTTCCCGGTCATGAGCCGGCGCACAACGGCTCCGGGGTCACTCCGGTGCACGGCCAGCGACCACCGGTCGGCATGCACGACAACGCAGGGGGACTCGAGGCCGTGGGCCAACTCCAAGGCCTTGGCCGCTACACCGGCTGAAGGACCCCAGAGAGTGAGCAGTTCCGACAGGCTCATGCCGAGGCTGGAGTTGAGGCCGCGCAAGCCCGCCATGACCGTCCTGAGGTCCCCCGGGCGGGTCGTGTCGCCCAGCTCGATGTGGCGCAGGCCGGGCCCGCACTCCCGCCATACCCTCAACAGGCGCCTGGCCCACTCCCGGCTGGCCCCGTCCGAGACCGCCAGCCCGCTGAGCCCCGAGAGCATGGCCGCCCCCGCTCTGGACCCGAGCTTTTCCTGCATAGCCATAAAGTGTTCATCACGCTCGAGGGCGATGGGCGAGAAGCGTAAAATGACACGATGAGAGCGGTCCGCGGAGCTGTCCAACAGCCCGCTGCCGCCGGGGAACTCAAGGATCTCGTTACGGATGGGTGCCGCGTCCGCATCGGGCGCAAGTTCGTGGACGGGTACCGTCCGGCCCTCGCTACATACGAGGATGCCCGGGGCCAGCACGCCGAGCTGCTCACGGCTCCGGCTTTCCAGGGCCATAATGCTGGGGGCACCAAGGACATCGAGCGCCCACGCCGCCTGTGGGCCGGTACCGCCCACCTGCGCTCGGTTCGGCGGCCCAAGCGCCTCGGCCAACCAGCGCAAGCCTTCCGGCCAATTCCAGAACAACTCACCGTCACGCCCTTCGGACAGGAGCCTGCCCACGCCCAGGGCCAGCTCCGCGGCCAGGCCGCCCTGGCTGAGCCCCCGCCCGCGTAGTGAACGCAGCCTGGCGGGCGTCATGACGTAGATGTCATCGACGTCGACGGTGGTACTGATGAGCACCGGGCGCGCCCCCGGCGCCGACACGCGCACCTGCCCGGCAAGTTGCTCGTAACGGTCCCGCCAGTGCCGCTCGCTAAGCCGCCAGCCAGCCTCGGTAGTGTTAGCCATAGAGACTCAAGACCTGTCCACGCACGTCTAGTACCGGTGGTCTTGACTCAGGCCTTGACAGCACCGGAGCTAAGACCACTAACAAAGTGCCGCTGGAAGATCAGGAACAAGATGACCACAGGAAGGCAGCCAAGGACGCTCATGGCCATTATCTGGTTCCATTGATAATTGTACTGACCCATCAGCAGCGTTAAACCCACCGGGACCGTCCGCATGTTGTCCGTCTGTGTAAGGGTCAAGGCGAACAAGAACTCATTCCATGAGATCATGAACGCGTAAAACGCCACGGCCACAAGCCCGGGCCGGGATAATGGCAATATGACGCGCAACAGCGTTCCCATAGTTCCCGCACCATCAATCCTCGCCGCTTCATCGAGTTCCCGCGGGAGACTATTGAAGTACGCAGTCATCATGATGACCGAGTAGGGCAGCGTGAACACCAGGTACGTAAAAATGAGGCCCTCGTAGCTGTTATAAAGATGAAGGGCGATCACCACCCCAAATAGCGGAATGATGAGCGTGATTGGAGGAATCGCTTGGACCCCAATGATCATAACCTTCAGGGGCTCCCTCAAGGCGAACTTGTACCGGCTGAGGGCATACGCGGCGACGATAGCGACCAGTACTGTGAGCGCGGTAACGGAGAGACCCACCACATAACTGTTCACGAAGAAACGAATTTCCTGCGGGTCGTTGAACACCGCAGTGAAGGCCGCCGCTGAAAAGCTTTTTGCGATCAGCCGTGGCGGGTAAGCGAAGATGTCAGCATTCGACTTGAACGCGCTGGAGAGCATCCAGAGCACAGGGCCGCCTGCGAAGATAGCTCCAGCCAGCAACGCCACGTACAGTCGAGCTTTGCTCCAGACGCGCTTTCTCCTAACCCGGGTGGTAGTCATGGCAGTCATTTCAGCTCCAAGCGCCTTTGATGGCGAACATAGAAGACGGCGACAACAAGAGAGCCGAGAAGCAGAAGTATTGCGCTCGCGGCCGCTGGCGAAACCAGGTAGCTTTGAAACGCTAGCGTATAGATGTAAGTACCCAAGACCTGGGTCGAACCGAGCGGTCCTCCGCCGGTCGCAGTCCATACCAGGGTGAACTGCTGTGTGGTCCAGAGCACATCGAGCAGGCCGATGCCGACGATAATAGGGCGCAATTGCGGGAACGTCACATTCCGAAGCTGCTGGCTGTAACTTGCACCGTCAACTCGCGCCGCTTCGTATAACTCAGGCGAGATGCTCTGCAGCCCAGCCAACAGAGTGATCATAAAGAAAGGGTAGCCAGCCCAGATATTCATGACAATGACACAGGCCATCGCCCACCCCGGAGTTGCCAACCAAGGAAATGCTGTGCGAACTACGCCGATAAGCCCGAGCAGATAGTTGATAACACCGTTCGGGTCCAAGAGAAGGCGCCAAAGGAGCGCCACGATGACAGCTGTGAACATCCAGGGCAGGATGTAGATCACGCGAAAGACCGCCTTAGTCACCCTACCGATGTCTTTCGTATTGAGCAGAGTAGCGAAGGCGAAGCCAAGCGCAAGCTGAGCGACCACGCAAACCGCTGTAAAGATCAGCGTATGCTCCACTGCGGACCAGAACGAGGCAGAGCTCAGGATGGAGGTGTAGTTAGCGATCCCTACGAAGTGAGAATGTTGAACGAAGATCACATTGTCGAGCAGGGAGTACCGGATGAGTATCACGATAGGGGCCCCGATCAGCCCGAGAAAAAGAATAACGACCGGCGCAATCATCAGGTACGGTTCTATACGCCGCGAGATTCGCGACCGGTGGCGTTCTTGAGACCCGAACTCACTAGGCCCAAGGGCTGCCGTGTACTTCACGGCATCACCCGACAACGATGTCATACCTTCGCCGTTGGTTCCATGTCGCCCGCGTCCGCGCCGACTGCACGCCCACGCTGCCGCTTTGGAAACGCCGGGGCTACCGTGGGAGCCTGGCCGTTCCAAGTTAGCACTAACATTAGGTTCCCCCTTTTTCCACACCGACCGAGAATACGCCAAGGGTTCGTGCTCGACGCCGCGGCGAACGTCGCGGCGCCGAGCGGTTCGGGAGGTTCACTGAACCCGACTGCATAATCTTCTACTCAGAACACCTGTTTCCACTGCGTCTGGACTGTCTGCAACATGCTCGTGGCGGACTCTTGACCAGCGAAGAACTTCTGAAATTGGGTGACAAAGTCGGTCATCAACTGAGTGGAATCTGGCAGGCCAACAAATTCGTTCATTGGTACGCGCGATTGGTAGACGCCAAAGGCCGCCTTGTAATGCGGGTTCGCGCCGGAAAAGCTCGGGCTTGCCATTGCGTTACCGGGGAAACCAGAAGCATCGGTAGCGATCTGCCCATTGACGTTCTTGCTGAGCAGGAATTGCACGAACTTCCACGCCTGCAAGGGATGTGCAGACTTGGCGGAGATGCCGATCCCCCACGCGGCTGTCGTGATCCCCTGCTTCCCCGTGTACCCGTTCTCGACCGGTAGCGCTGAGACCGTGTACTTCAGGCTCGGGGCCCCCGTAGCGATGGCGGTGGAATCCGCCATGGAGTCGATCATCATTCCGACCCGGCCATTGATAAAATTCTCGACTTTATCTGTCTCCACGACAGCGTCGGGGCCGGGGAACATCGCGCCATCTTTGTACACCTCTTTGAGCATGTTTACGACGGCAGTGAGCGTTGGGTTGTTAGTCAGATGCGGTTGCCCATTCTGGAGCATGCTGCCACCTGAGGCCCACACCCACGACATAACGTCATTCTGTGCACCGTTCGGGGGGTTCAAGGTAAGAGGAATGATCCATCCCCATGTTGTTTTGCTCAGTTTGCTGAGCGCCACGGCATCGGAGGTGAACTGGGCCCAGTCCGTAGGTGGGTGTGCGATACCAGCCTTTGCCAGAAGCGCGGTGTTCGTAAAGAGGGGGTAGGCAAAGTTCACCAGGGGAATATCATAGGTATTACCGTTGAGCTTAACTTGGCTCTTGATGCTGTTCTGGTCAAAGCCGGTCTGCTTCATCTCGGCGGAAAGGTTCAGGAGCGCTCCCTCTTTGACGAGTGGATTGACCCAGGAACCATCTAGACCCACCACGTCAGCCATTGTGCCGGTTGCAGCTTGGGCGATGGTCTCGCTCTCCACCGTGGGATACGGGTTGGTGTCAAGGGTTACGTGAATACCTGGGTTCTGTTGCTGGAACTGGTTGACGAGGTTCTGCAACGAATTGTGGCCAGCCATCTGGGGTGCCCACCACTCTGAAAAACTCAGGTTAACTGTCGCAGTTGCGCTGGCCGCACCTGGCAAAAACGTTACGGTGGTTACGGTGGCTAGGAGCGCAGTGGCAAGCCTCACGCGCATCCGTTGTTGGCGTTGTTGAGCTACATTACGCATATTCCCCTCCAGTGGGTTGGGAAAGTAGGGTGGTTGTACGGTTTCGGCGAGTGATGTCCCTGGCCACGTACCGGTGCGGCCGAAGCGTTATCGGTGCGACGGGCGCCACCTCAGGCGACCGGGGAGGACGTGATGCCCCCGGCGATAAGTTTGCTGTTGTTCTGCGCAGAGAACGGCTCGACCTCGAATCGTGTCTATGGGCATGGTCCGGTTGGGGGGCGAAGGTGTTGAGAACGAGGGAAGGAACCGGCAGGTCAGACGGGGAGGGGCCCTCGTCCTGTGTGGCGTGCGCTGTTTGACGTGGCGCGAGAATTGTCCTGGGACGGGCCCTTCTTGCGTCGGGAGGTGAGCTGAGGGAGTTTCAGTGAGGTGGGGGAGGGTCATCCCGGTATTCCGCTGTCGGCGCCGCGGTCTTCGGCTGCCTCGGGGACGAGCAACTCGACCCCGGCCTCGGCGAGGGCTGCTCCGATCTCTGCGGCGGGAGCCGTCTCCGTTATCAGGCTGTCGGCGAGCGATAGTTCACCGATGTGGGCGAAGGCGTTCCTGCCGAATTTTGAGGAATCAGCAAGCACGACGACGCGTTCGGCTCTCTCTATCATATGCCGAATCATGCTGGACTCCCGAAGATCGCCTCCAGTGAAGCCGCCCTCGCCGGACACGCCGCCGACACCGATAAAAGCGAGATCGGCGTGAAAGGCATGTGTCCGGCCTCCTTGAAGGTCCGAAAGTTCGACCGGTCCGAGCGTGGCGAAGGAGATCATCCGAAACTGTCCGCCGAGGATGTGTAGCTCGGAGACGGCACCGGCCGGGATATTGCCGGGAAGGTGCAGATTGTTGGTCACGACGGTCAGATCCTTCTTACCCTTCAGAGCGCGGGCAAACGCCAGGGTGGTCGTGCCGCCGTTCACGATCAGAGTCTGCTGATCGGAAACCAACGTCGCTGCCAGTGCGCCAATAGCGGACTTCGCATCGCTGTTGGCGCGCACGCGGCTCAAGAACGGAGGGTCAAAGCGGGCAAGATCATCTCGCGGAACGACCCCGCCATAGGACCGGACCACGACGCCCTGCTCATGGAGG